>CACYDB010000068.1 GCA_902773035.1 uncultured Ruminococcus sp.
AATTCAGCTATGTTCACAAATTTGTGAACAGGTTATTATTAGTTTACTTACTCTCTATAATATACAACTCTCCAAACAACCGATTTGTGACATAATATTTAAACATTTTCAAAAAAAAATAACGCCCCGATACCGAGGCGTTAAAATAATCAGTCTGTTGTATAAGGAAGAAGCGCTACCTGACGAGCTCTCTTGATTGCTGTTGTGAGGGCTCTCTGGTGTCTCGCGCATGTGCCTGTTACACGACGCGGTAAAATCTTTCCGCGCTCGCTCATATAACGGCGGAGACGAGCAATATCCTTATAATCAATGTTCTCAACCTTGTCAACGCAGAAGGCGCATACCTTACGGCGACCTTTTCTGCCGCGAATCGGACGATCAGCCATGATTATCTCTCCTTTCAAAAATTAGAAGCTTTTCTATTAAAACTTATTAGAATCTGTTTAGAACGGTAAGTCATCGTCAAGCGGCATTTCCTGGAAATCATCATTGGAACCGCTCTGAAAACTCGGCTCAGGCTGTGAGGGCTGAGCAGGAGCCGCGCTCTGCGCGGGAGTCTGGTCATATGTCGCGTAGCCCTGGTTATAACCCTGGCTGTAGCCCTGGTTGTATGAGCCTGAATTGTCGCGACGCTCACCCGTAAAGCTTACGTTGTCGGCTACAACCTCTACTACATAGCGGTTTGTGCCGTCCTTAGCCTGATATGTTCTTGTCTGGAGCTGTCCCTCAACTGCTATGAGAGAGCCCTTGCCGAAGTAACGGCATACGAATTCAGCGGTCTGTCTCCAGCATACGATGTCGATGAAGTCAGCCTTTCTCTCTTCGCCGCTCTTTACATAGCTTCTGTCAACCGCGATACGAAAGCTCGTAACGCTGACGCCTGACGCTGTTGTTTTAAGCTCCGGAGCCGCTACCAAGCGACCCATTAATACTACTCTGTTAATCATTAAACATTCATCCTTTCACTCACCCAATGGGCGTAATTTAAAATTATTCGTCTTTCTTGATAATCATAGAACGCATAACGCCGTCTGTGATCTTGAAAATACGGTCGAGCTCAGCCGGGAACTCAGCCTCGGACTCGAAGTTCATAAGAACATAGTAACCTTCGCTCTCCTTGTTGATAAGATAAGCGAGTCTGCGCTTACCCCATTCATCAACATTCTGCAGAGTAGCGTGCTTCTCGATTAAAGCCTTGAACTTCTCGATAAGAGCCTGAATGCCCTCTTCGCCCTGCTTTAAGGAGAAAATCATTACTGTCTCGTAATTCGCTTTTACTGCCACGTTGAACACCTCCTTCTGGACATAAATGGCGGTATATCCCGTATACCGCAAAGAGTTTTTGCTTGAGCGGACTGATAAACCGCTCTGTTATTCAAACGCAGAATAACATATTAATTATAGCGGCACAACCACAAATTGTCAAGTGTTTTTTAAATTTTAAATGTCCTCGTCAAACTCAGTTTTTTTATATTTCCTCGTCAAACTCAGTGTGCCTCTGTCTGATGTTTCATATCCCCCTTACCGTCGAGCCCTAACAAGTTTACTGCGGGAGGACAAGTTCTGCTCCTTTGTTTATCTAAAAACCATACGTATGGCGTTATTTAATTCCGAATTACGCATTCCGAATTCCGAATTAATATTTCAGTGTGCCTCTGTCTGATGTTTCTTCTCCCCCGCGCCGTCCGTTCCTCATAAGGTCTGCTGCCAAAGGATTGATTCATCTAAAAAAAAGCCGCGTGAAAAGCTCCACGCGGCAGATAGTTTATTCCGTTTTATTTTTCTCGGAGCTTACTCTGTCGTAGCTCTTGTCGTCTACGAGAATGAGCGCTGACATCGGCGGAATGTTGATGTCGTTGCCGTCGATACGCTTGATCTCCTCCAGTCCCGCGTGGTCATAGTCGGTGATGACCGCCCACGAATGAGGAAGCGTGGTGTGGGATTTGAGCGTGATCTTTGCGGGCTCGTCGGAATTGTTGAAGCAAATCGCCATCATATCCCACTCACCGTGGATAATGTTGGGTACGGTGTAAGCTATCGCGCGTCCGTTAGTCTCAAAATACGTATTGCTTACGGTGATCGTTGAGGGCTCTCTGAACGGCGAGAACGCCTTACGGATCTGGATAAGTCCCTTGTAGTAATTCACAAGGTTTCTGTAGATCCTTCTGCGGTTCCAGTTGATCGCGTTGACGGACAGCGGAGATTTGTAGCTGTTATGCTCGCCGCGCTTTGTACGCGCCATCTCCTCGCCCGCGAGGAAGAACGGTATGCCCTGTGAGGTCATAACAAGCGCCGCCGAAAGCTTATTCATAGCGAGAATATGCTCGTCGGTAGTGTCAAAATCACAGCTGTTCTGCGATTTTAAGAGCTTATCCCAGAGCGTGAGGTTGTCGTGAGCGGAGTTATATGTCACGCACTGGCAGGGACGCTTCGCCCATTTCAAGAAGGTATTTGAGGAACAGGCGAGAATACCCGAAATAATATAGTAAATGTTGTGATTATTTCCCTGAATGTATCCGATCGAGGAGTCATCGTTGTTGCCCTTTAAGGCGTTTCTGAACGAATCGTTGAACATAGCGATTCTTGAGCTCACCTTATGAGCGTTCTCCTTGACGGTCGCCTCCTCAAAGGAAATTCCGTTGTCGCCGAGGTCGGCAGTCCAAGGCTCGCCGTATATCAGGAAGCGGTTGTCGATTTCGTCAAGCGCGAGACGGATCATATTCATAGTCGTGGTATCAATACAGCCCATCAGATCGAAACGGAAGCCGTCGATATGATACTCGTTAGCCCAATAAAGAATTGAGTTTACGATATAATCGCGCGCCATCTTCTTTTCACTCGCGAAAACATTTCCGCAGCCTGAGGAATTGAGGAAACGGTCGCCGCTCTTTCTGTAGTAATAATCGGGAACTGTGCGGTTGAAGCAGGAGTCAAGCGAGCTTGTGTGGTTATAAACGACGTCCATAATTACGCCGATACCGGCATTATGAAGCGCCTGAACCATCTGCTTGAACTCGCGGATACGGACGTTTCCGTCAAAGGCGTTTGTGGAATATGAGCCCTCGGGAACGTTATAGTTAGCAGGGTCGTAGCCCCAGTTGTACTGCTCTTTCTCGGGGTGAGCCTCGTCAACGGAGTCAAAGTCATAGACGGGATTGAGGTGAACGTGAGTGATTCCGAGCTCCTTGAGATAATCAAGGCAAGTCGAATACTTACCCTCGCCGTTGAGGGTTGTGCCCTCCTCGGTGAACGCGAGGTACTTTCCCCTGTGCTTTTCACTGACGCCGGATGACTCGTCGCCGGAGAAATCTCCTACATGAACCTCCCAGATAACAGCGTCGTTAGCGTTCTTTACAAAGATATGTCTGTCACTTTCCCAGCCCTTCGGATTAGTGGACTCGAGGTCGCAGACCATACTGCGTCTGCCGTTTACGCCGAAAGCCTTTGAATAAACGTCCTGAGTTTCAGTCGTTTTGCCGTTGACGGTGATGATATATGTATAGTACAAATTCTTTAAATCGCCGAATACGGTAACAGACCATACGCCCGTATTTCTGTCGAGCGTAAGTCCGTAGCTTTCCAGCTTCTGAGCGCCCTGCTCGTCGTCGGAGCCGGTCTTGTAAAGCTGAACGCGGATATCGGTCGCGTCGGGTGACCAGACTCTGAACTCGGTTCTGTCACCGGAGTAGGTACAGCCTAGATTTGTAAAATTACTCATTAAAATGCCCCCATAAATTACCTGATCGGAGTATTGCCGATAATCTTGTATCGGTTAAGTATATTTATTGAGCTTCTGCTGAAACTCATCAATAAGCTTTGGATAGTCAACGTAGCTGACGTTGAGGTCAACCCTCGCGTCAATGCCGCTGACGGTGCCGTTTGAGGTATACTGCCACATTGAGAAGCTGCATTGATAGCCCTCGTAGCTGTGTGTATCGTCACGATAGCTCGCGATCCAGAAGTCCCAGATGTTGCCGAGCTCGCTTTTATTGATATAGCTGTTGTAAATCGAGCTTGAGGTATACACGCCAGGGTAATAGCCGCCGCGCTTGATGTACTTGCAGAAGGTGTTTATCATCGCGTCGTTGATGTCTATTCTGTCGTAGGACTGGAGCGCCTGATACTCAAAGTCAAGGAACACGGGATAAGTAAAGGTTTTGCCCTTGATTATCCTGCGAACTCTCAGAGCCTCTTCCTTGGCTCCCTCGACGGTGGTGGCGTATGTGTAATAGTAACAGCCTATGTCAAGACCGGCGGCTTTGGCGTTTTTATAGTAAGTATCAAAGTTTGCGTCCTTACCGCCCTGAGTGGTTCCCGCGCGCAAAATCACGAAGGAATAGCCGTCGCTCTTGACCTTCTCAAAATTGATCTCGCCCTGATATTTGGAGACGTCGATTCCGTGGGCGACTATCTCGCCCTGCGGAGTTGAGCAGGTGCGTATCTCGTCAATACTGCCGCCGTCCGCGCTTTTAAGAGAAGATATGCCCGTTGTAGTTGTGAATATCGCAAGCAACAGAGCGATTGCCGAGAAAGCTATTATTTTTTTGTGCTTCAAAATAAAGTCTTTCATACGCAAATCCTTTTCTACAGGCACCTAATAATTATACTACCGCTAATAAGATTTTTCAAGCAAGGAAACGAAATTGTTAAATTTTGCACAATATAACCCGATAAAGTATCAGAATTGTAGTTATTGTCTCAATTATCCTTAGCTTCAAGGCTGTCGGAAATCACTGCGAACAGCTCTCTGAGCCTGTCCACAGAGCCTTTCAGGTATAAATATCCGAACAGCGCCTCAACGCCTGTGGCGCAGTGATAGTCTGCGACGCTTGAATTTTTCGGAGTATTCTTTGTAAAAGCGTTCCTGCCGCGCTTATATACGGCGATTTCTTCCTCGGTAAGCATAGGCTCAATGATTTTGAACGCCTCAGCCTGAGCCTCGCACCGTACAAGCTTGACTTTTCTGCGATTGAGCTCGCCTACGGGGCGGTTAGCCTCTGTGACAAGGCTCTCGCGTACAAAAAGCTCGTAGACGGTATCGCCGATAAAAGCGAGAGTCTGAGGCGAATACTGCCGCGTATCTGAATTTGTATCAAGAATCGTTTCCATAATTACTCCACAAAGTCAAACTCAACGTCGTAGAGGCTGACGGTATCGCCCTCCTCTATTCCCGCTTCTCT
>CACYDB010000069.1 GCA_902773035.1 uncultured Ruminococcus sp.
CCGATCTTTTTGAAAGAGACGCGATGAACTCGGCAAGTCACAAGGCGATCGCCGTCGGAGGACTTGTTTGTATGTTCCTATCGTTTATGGATATATTCCTCAGCGGCTCATTTAATTATACGCTGTGGGGAGTGTATCTTTCCATGACGGGCACAACTCTGCTGGTCAAATACTTACACCTCAAAAAGATTCACGAGTTGATTTTCGGCATTATCGAACTTCTGTTGGCTATAGCATTTATCGTAATGCATTTTTTACGTTATAACGCAAGGTAAAAGCTATGGATGACAAACTGGTTCTCAAAAACAACCTCAAGCAAATCCGCTCCGAAGCGGGATTATCTCAACAGGCGCTCGCCGATATTGTCGGCGTATCGCGCAACACGATAAGCTCAATTGAAACAGGACAGTTCAACCCTACCGCGAAACTGGCGCTGATATTGTGCGTCGCGCTGGACAAAAAGTTTGAGGATATTTTTTATTTTGATTAGCGCGAAAAGGCTGTCGAATAAACAAATAAAATCGGGAAGACAGGTTGCTCAACCTATCTTCCCGATAACTAATTACCAAGCGGAAATTATACAATAATCTCGCCTTCAACGTTACCCGCGATACCTGCCGCGTTAGCCTCGTCGGTATCGATGTGCATAGCCTTGAAGTACTTGTCGCTTACTCTTACGACAACGTCGCCGAAGATTGTCTCACGAGCGCCGGGTGTGCCGACCTTAACGGAAACGATCTGCTTCTCCTTAAGTCCCATTTCCTCAGCGTCAGCGGGAGTGAGGTGGATATGTCTTTTCGCAACGATCACACCGCAGTCGATCTCGATCTCACCCTTGGGGCCGATGAGCTTACAGCCCGGTGAACCTGCAACATCGCCCGACTCACGTACGGGAGGTACGATACCGAGCTTACGCGCGTCTGTGTAGCTGACCTCGATCTGAGTGTCGGGACGCTCGGGTCCGAGAATCGACATATTGAGCTCGCCTCTGGGGCCTACAACTGTAACCTTCTCAAAGCAGGCGAACTGACCCGGCTGAGATAAGTCCTTCTTATTTGTGAGCTGCGCGTCAGCGCCGAAAAGCTTTTCAAAATCCGCTCTCGAAACGTGAAGGTGACGGGCGGAGGTCTCAACTAAAACTTTCATAATTATCTAACCACCAATCAAAATTTTTCCGTAAAAAACGGTCTATAGTTATTTTAACTCATTATAGATGAAATTTCAAGAGGTATAATACAAGTAATCAAAATCCGCGACAGGAATACGGAGGTAGGCTATGTACAACAGTTTTGAAGAACTCAAAAAAGACTGCGAGGAATGTCGCAGGTGCGGACTCTGTGAAACGCGACACAACGTCGTCGTCGGAGTCGGAAACCCCGAGGCTGACGTACTGTTCATCGGCGAGGGTCCCGGCGAGAACGAGGATATACAGGGCGAACCGTTCGTAGGCAGAGCGGGCAAGCTTCTCGACAAAATGCTCAACGCGGTTGACCTTGACCGCAACAAAAACATTTACATCGCGAACATCGTCAAGTGCAGACCTCCGCAAAACCGCGATCCCAAGCCCGAGGAGCAGGAGCAGTGCATTGACTGGCTGAGAAATCAGGTAAGACTGATCAAGCCTCAGATAATAGTCTGCCTCGGCAGGATCTCGGCGCAGAAGCTGATTGACCCGAACCTCAAAATCACAAAGGAGCACGGCAGTTTTATAGAAAAAGGAAAATTCCTGATGATGCCGATGTTCCACCCCGCCGCGATACTGAGAAATCCCAACCAGAAGCCCGAGGCTTTTGAGGACTTCTTAAAGCTCAGAGATAAAATCAAGGAAATCTGCCCCGACACATATAAATAAATTCACGCCCCTTTATCGCAAGGGGCGTTTTATTATTCCGAGCGCAACCGGGCGGGCAATACAAAAGAGGCTGTCTTTCGACAGCCTCATAATTATTAACAAGTTATGTTAATTATTCCTCTCTCTTCTTGCGTGACATAAAGATCGCGCCGCCGGCTACGAGCATTACGCCTGCGAGAATGAACAGGATTGTGTCTTCCTGACCGTCAGAGCCTGAGCCTGAGCCGTTGTATGAGCTTGAGCCTGAGCTTGTGCCTGCGCTGGAAGAACCTGAGCTTGAAGAACCTGAGCTTGAAGAGCTGTTGCTTACAGCTGAAGTGCTGCCGCCGTTAGACTTGATTGTCTTTTCCTTCTCAGCAGCTGCCTTCTTGATCTTGCTTGTATCCTTAACCTCGTCAGCCTTTGCGGGATAAGCCTTAGCAAAAGCTTCTGTGAGGCACTTGAGGATAGCGTTCTCGTCTTCGCCTGTCTCCTTAGACTCAACATAACCGAAGATTGTGCTGATCTGATCGGAAGATGTGATACCGAACTTGGGATAAGCCTTTGCGAGAGCTGCTACAGCGTCAACGTTGGGGCTCTTGTAGTATGTAGGAATCCAGTCGCCGATAACCTCTTCACCCTTCTCATTGGGGCAGAGCTTGGAACCGATGATGTTACCGATTGAAGAAATAGCAAGGTGAGGACCGTAGCTGGAGCTGTTTGTTGTCCATACTGCCTCGAAAGCTTCCTTCTCGGAGTCAACGGGGTTCTCGATCTTGTTGCCTGTTACCTTAGCTGTGTCGCCTACGCAAGCCTTAGCGAAGGTTGTATCGTAGGTCTGAACGCCTGTGTTAGCGCTGAAGATAATGCAGTAATCCTTGCCGGACTGGAGTCCGCCCTCAACTGTTGTTGAGTTGTCAAGAACTGAAAGGTCATACTCGTAGATGTTGCCGTCAACCTTCTTACAAACTTCTTTCTTTGACTGCCAGGGGAAGAAGGAATCTCCGCCTCTCTCCCAGATGTGACAGTAGATGATTGAATAGTTGCTCCACTTGGAAGCGTCAAACTTGATTGAATTGCCCGCGCCTGAAGCTGAGCTTGAAGTATCCGCGCCTGCGGAGTTGTTGCTGTCCGCGCCAACCTTGGAATCGGTAACCTCGGCAGCTGAAACTGCGATTGCAGCCATTGAGAAAACTAAAAGCGCCGCTATGGCGATAGCAATAATTCTCTTAACCATTAGTAATAATCTCCTTCTAAAAAATATTAAGACATAGTCTCATTAATAGTATTATACAATATAAGTTACAATTTCGCAATATTATTTGGAGCAATTTTATATCCAATATTGCACAAAGTTATTTTTGATATTTTAGTTAGTTTTTACAAAGTATGACATAAAACAGCCGCGGCGTAAACCGCGGCTGAGCTTTGATTATTCCTTTGTATTTTCGTTATCGGGATTCTTTTTGTTATAATGACGTCCGATTACGGCGACGATTATAATAGCGATGATGATCGCGGCGATAACAAGAATAATGATTATAGTCGTTGTATCCGAGCCTGAATCTTTTGTAACCTCTGTAGCGTTCTGAACGTCGGGAGATTTAGTCTCGCCGATGATAGCGACGTGATTCTTACCGCTGCCGTTCTTCTCACCCTTGCCGTCGGCGTAGTTTGTGAAGCTGCCCTGATACTCGTTGATGATATCAGCCTGATTGTTGACTATAGCCGCGGCGTCCTTGACGACCTTCTTGCCGTTGACTGAAATGTCGTTTGTAAAGGTGAAGCTCTTGAGGTAAGTCAGATCATGACCGTACATCTCACTTACGAAGTAGGTTACGTCAGCCGTACCGCTGCCCACAACCTCAAAATCAACCTTCATCAGCTCCGCCTTCTTGCTGAAATCGGCGGTATTCTTAACGTCCGTCCAGTTGAACGCGATAAGGTTCTCGATTTCGGTGTTGCTTACAACGCCGCCGAGCTTCGGGAACGCAAGGCTTTCATCCTGGATTTTCAGAGATTTTGAATCGTAAACAACGTAAATCTGGAGTCCCTCGATATTTTCCGAGCATTCGGAAAGATTGAGCGTATAGGTGATCTTATCGCCCTTCTTAGCGTCAGCGCCGTTGACGTTGAGCTTCTCCGCGGCGAAAACCGACGCGGTGGAAAAGAGCATAATGAGAGCTGTCATTAAAACAGCGAATGATGCTTTAAGAATTTTAGTCATATTATTTCTCTCTTTCGTGTTGATTTCTGTAGTTTTAACAGTTCGGAATATATTATATATCATATTAATACAAATTTCAATGAGTTTTTTTATTTTATTCTCTCTTTTCCACAAAGGAAAAAGCCGGTTCAACGAACCGGCTTAATGCTTCAATCGTGTTTTTCGTGGGCGATGTAGATCGGCACACAGGCGATAGCTACAAAAATAAGCAGCATGATCTCCGATACAGTGCCGGCGTCACCCGGATTATTGCTCAAAAGGGCAACAATCGTGAACATCACTGCAATAAGGCAGAGAATCAGCACAAGGCTGACTGCCTTAATATGTTTTTGAAACATATTTGGTTTCCTCCATTTTCACACACATCATCCAAATGGTATTGCAATTATAATTCGCATTTCGAAAAAAGTCAACCCCCATTACACAAGTTTAATTGCCTGTAACAGAACTGTAATTCCGATAGAGAAAAATAATCAGCAAAATAGTTGTACTGTTTTTTTACGCCACAAAATGTTGTGGTCGGGCATTTTTACTGGGAAAAATGACACTTGTCACCTTTCGGGATCCGTAAAATTTTCCGCGATAAAATAACAAGCTTGTTGCTTTTTCAGCGTCGAAAAAAATTTTTTCCGAATCAAAGGAGCCGCCGTAAAAACGACAGCTCCGAAAGATGAAACCGTTTTTATTTGTATCCGTTTTTATTGTGACTTTGCCAGTTCCAGCTGTCGCGGCACATATCCTCAAGGTTTCTCTCAGCCTTCCAGCCGAGAACCTCTAAGGCTTTTGTCGGATCGGCGTAGCACTCGGCGATGTCACCGGGACGGCGGGGCTTGATCGTATAAGGGATTTTAAGGTCGTTGACCCTCATAAACGTATTGACGATATCAAGCACGCTGTAGCCTGTTCCCGTGCCGATGTTGAAAATCTCTGTGCCCTTGGTTTTAGCGGCGTAATCAATCGCCTTGACGTGAGCGTTGGCTAAATCGACAACGTGGATATAGTCGCGCACGCCCGTACCGTCGGGAGTCGGGTAATCGTCTCCGAACACGCCGAGCTGTTCAAGCTTGCCCGCGGCAACCTGAGTTATATAGGGCATAAGATTGTTCGGGATACCGTTGGGATCCTCGCCAATCCTTCCGCTCTCGTGAGCGCCGATAGGATTAAAATATCTCAGCAGCACAACGGAAAGCTCTCCGTCAGCCGCCGCGGCGTCGGTGAGGATCTGCTCATTCATCAGCTTAGTCCAGCCGTAAGGATTAGTACATCCCGTGGGCATACCCTCAACGAGCGGAACCTTCTCGGGAACTCCGTAAACAGTCGCCGAGGAGCTAAAAACAAAGTTGTTGACCTTGTACTTCTTCATAACCTCGAGCAAGGTTAGAGTTGAGTCGATATTATTGCGGTAGTATCTGAGCGGGATCGAGCAGCTCTCTCCCACCGCCTTGAGTCCCGCGAAGTGAATAACGGCGTCAAAGTCGTTTTCGGCAAACATCTTATCAACCGCTTCCCTGTCGCAGACGTCGATTTCATACACAGGTACAGTCGCGCCCGTGATTTCTTCTATACGTCGCACAGCCTCGGGACAGCTGTTGTCGTAATTATCGGCGATAACGGGAGTATGACCCGCCTTGATGATCTCAACGCAGGTATGGGAGCCTATGTAACCCGCTCCGCCTGTGAGTAAAACCTTCATAGTATCACCTTAAGCTTTCTCGGGCTCGGGATAGTCAACGCCGAAGGTCTCAACGGTTACGCTCTCCATGATCTGAGGGTCGAGAGGCTTGTCGGCGTAGTCCGTATCGCACTCGGCGATTTCGTTGACGGCGTCCATTCCCTCGATAACCTTGCCGAAGGCGGCGTACTGGCCGTCGAGGTGAGGCGCGTTCTTGTGCATAATAAAGAACTGCGAACCCGCGCTGTTGGGCATCATTGAGCGAGCCATAGAGAGCACGCCCTCTGTATGCTTGAGATTGTTTTCAAAGCCGTTCTGGCTGAACTCGCCTTTGATGTGATACCCGGGACCGCCCATACCCGTGCCGTCGGGACATCCGCCCTGGATCATAAAGCCGTAGATTACGCGGTGAAAGGTGAGTCCGTCGTAGTAGCCCTTCTTAACGAGGCTTACAAAATTATTAACCGTATTC
>CACYDB010000070.1 GCA_902773035.1 uncultured Ruminococcus sp.
ATGGTCGAGGTGACAGGACTTGAACCTGTGAGTAAAAGTCTAAAAACGGCATAAACAGTGATGTTCACCTTGTGCGTGGCAAGAACGTGGCAAGAAATACCCCTCACGGCGTAATGCTGTGAGGGGTTATTGTTTATCTCTCCCACTGAGCCGCATTGTTAAGAGGCGCGGGGAGTCAACATCATAGTTTATAGTGGAATGGGTATATTTGTCTGTTTAACGAGCTCGCCTAAGTGTCCTTGCTGTTTCCTTCATTTATTATAACCGGGATAACTCACGCTCGCTCGGGCTTATTACCACATTGGACTCACCTCATATGAAAATAGGTCGTACTCATTTTGCAAAGGACAAAGATGTCCTCAGCAAGTTACAAGCAAGTTAAATAATTCAGTTATTAAGCCGAATCATTGACTTATCGTGCATAACTGATGAAGTTATGCAAATTAGATTTCCTTTTTCATTTCCGAACCAACTCCCCGAGCTTTTTGATGAAGATCTCTCCGGCGACGCCTGTCTGTTTATACCCAAGCTTTTTCAATGCCTGGTTAACCGCCTTCTCGGTCCCGTTTCCAAACGACTGATTATTGTCGAAGATTGCGGATACAATTCCCTTTTTGCGAGCGATAAAGAGGAGCTGCTTGACGGAGAGAACGCCGAGGGTTTTATCGCCCTTCTTGAAGCCTGTAGTGTCAAGCACCTTTCCGACGGGCTCTTTGTCGGCGAGTGAGGCGAAGTCGGGAGTTATAAAACCGCGTATGTACTTACCGTTGACGGCAATCGTCCTGTAGCCGCAAGCGTTGTCCTTGTTTCCCTCGAACACTTTGATTATTTTGCCGTCCAACTGTACGGCGGCGACAATTCCGACGTGTTCGGGAGCTCCTGTGTTGTCGCCGACTCCGTTGTCGTCCCAGTCGTAGAGTATCAGGTCGGCGACCTTCGGCTTGTAGCCGTCGTTTTCCTGCCAGATACCCGCGTCCTTTGCGAGCTGTATCATTCGCGAGCACGAACATTCAACGCAAGGGAATATTTTCCCTTTGCCCTGTCCTGCCAGTCCTGCCTTGATGTAAGCCGCACTTGCGGTTGTAGCACACCACGGGTCGTTGACGGTCATTTTATAGCGCGAGCAGAGTCCTGAGTCGTTGAAGATTTTCAGAATCTCTTTGTGACCCACCGAGCCCTGCTTTACGCCGTTGTATTTAATAATACCCGCGAGGACTTTATTCCTGAGGTCTGTTTCTTTCATCTGTATCGTCCTTTCCTGTGATAATTGCATTGATATTGACATTATGCTTAATCATATCGCGCATAATATCAAGCGCCTCGTCGACACACTCTGAGAACGCACGCCAGGATATGACCTTTGTCAGAACGGGGAACGCCTTGATAGCAAGGTCGTAGGCGTAACGAAGCTTGAGCTTGCCCGTGCCGCCGCCGAAGAGCTGCTCGCTCTCTGTGACAGCATACACAAGCCAGTTCTTGAATGAATCGTAGCGTGCCGATAAGATGAGCAGCACCGCGAAAATCAGGGCGAGGGATAAGCATATAATAAATGGAATCATTCAAATCTTTCCTTTCTCTTCTCGATCGGCAAGAAGTACGGACACAAAAAGAACTTGCGCTTGATTATGCGCGGGTGAACTTCCTCGCCGCAACACCTCTTGCCCTCTGTGCAGAATCCAGTTTTGAGGTTTTCCTCAAAACATCGGTCATAACTCTGAAAATTCATCGGAGTCGTCCTCAAACTCTGCGTCGTCGAAATCTTCCTCGGAGCCGTCAAGCTCCGAGGATTTTTCAATTTTCTTGCGATTCTCAAGGGCTGATTTCACGAAATATCCGACAAGACCATATCCCATCGGGGCGCCGACATAGCCGCCGAGAATAACCTCAAGGTTTATGAGCTCGGGTGTCGTGAATAGTTGATATGTAATGATGAACATACCCCAGATACCCACAACGAACCAGAATACAACTATCGCGGTTATGACGCGCTTTGAGAATCGTCCGTGATTGTTTTTATCCATACTATTCCACCTTCTTTTCGAGGCCGTCAAGTCTGTGATTTGCGACTTTGATTTTTTCGTCAACAATGTCAGCGCGTTTTTCAAGAGAATATGTGCGCTCAATAAGGTTGTTGTGTTTGTCAACTTTCTTTTCGAGCTGTTCTATTCTGTAGTTTGTCAATTTGCTATTCGCCGCTATACCGATTAGGGAGCCCAAAGCTGAGCCCCCTAAACCGATAAGGGCTATGATGATTTCGTTAGGCAATTTGTTTTAAAACCTCATTTTTTTATGTAAATTGAAAGAGTTTAAGCAATTAAATCACCCTTTACGGTGTGTATTCGTAATTAATAGTACATTCTTCGGGTATTCCTGCATTAAGCACGTTTGTAATAGCTTCCCATTCCGCTTGCGTTCCTGTGTAATATATATTAACTAGTGAAGTACAGCCAATAAAGGCGTTGTCCCCTATGCTTACAACGCTTTTAGGAATAATAACGTCATTCAAAGATTGGCAATCATTAAAAGTGTTTATTCCTATACTTATAACTGTATCGGGAATATCTACATTTACTAATGAGTCACAACCATAAAACGCTGCGTCGCCTATTGTTGTTACTCCTTGCGGGATTGAAATACTTTGTAGTCTACCACTTCCGTAACAAATATATTGAGGAATTTCAGTTATATTTTTTGAAAAAACAATAGTTCTTAATTGTTCGCAAAAAGCAAAAGGTGCCCCCTGTTGAAAAGCTATGTAACTCTCGATTGTTGTAACAGTATCAGGCATTATTACTTTTGTTGTAAGTTTATCATTTTTAAATGCGTTATAACCTATTGTTGTAACTCCGTGAGGAATTGTCACAACTATTGAATTTTCTTTAAGATTTACGTTTGCTTTAGTTAATCTTCCTTCAAAAATTTCAAGATTTTCCTCATAATAATCGCCGCCCGCAACTTCAACATTAGCCTCTGCGTACTCTGTTACGTCGTATTCGCCGTTTTCAGTAATTTCAATTGTACCCGTCGGCTTAATACCTATTTTGTCGGGTAGCACCTCTGCTATAACGTCTAAGATCTCGCTTATAGTGTCGTCAGTAGACTCCAAATAGCCGCCCGCGTCAAGTGCCTTTACAAACTCGGTTAAACTATCCGATATGCTTTTTGTCTTTACGTTATCGCCTGTTATGTTTTCAACAAGCTTGTTTAAACTATCTTTGATTGTCATTTTATTTCCTCCTTAAGTTTCAAGCGCGGTTAATCTGCTGTCAATAGAATTGAGTTGTTTTGAAATTCCGATAAGTAAAAGCTGTCCTGCGTTAAAATCGCCTTTAAACACAAAGGTCAATTCGCCCGTTCCTGTGATTGTGACGTCGAGCTCGGCGTTATCAACATAAACCGTCGTCAAATTCGGATAGTACGTCAGTAAGGTAGATTTTGAGATTGTTGTGACGTTTTTATCAATATACGCATAAACGGCGGTTGTGTTAGGACTCGGAAAACGCGTGTCCTGAGAAACGTCAATAAGCTTGCCGTCTGTGGCAAAAATAGCATTGATCGTTGCGTAGTCGGCTTTTTCGGGAACGGCGGTTTCAAGGGCAATAATCCGCTGCTGTACCGCTGTTTTTAAAGCACTGAATGGGATAGTGCCTGTCTTGATACCTCTTTCGCCGTCAATCCTTGCGCTACTCCACGAGCCCGCCGAGAACGTCGGAGCTATTGAATTGATTATTCGGGCCAACGTTATCGTGTTGTAACTATCGTCATAAGCGGTTAGTGTCTGAATGTTGTTGTTGAATTTCAAACTGCAAACAACATCATTAGCCTGCGCGAAATGTAAGCTTGTTTTTAAATCATTTCCCGCTACAAAGATAAACTCGGCATTTTCGTAACAATACGCCGCAGAGTCGAGGTCTGACAACTGTGCGACGGTGCCAATGGCGATGATCTCAGCTTCGTTTTCCTCTATAGCTTGCAAACGCTCATCAAGGTTTGCATAAGCGCCGCGAGCGGTGATAACTTCATCGGTTATTCCGACTTTTGCTACCCATACCCAGTCACGCCACGTTCCATTGATTTTTACGCGGGTTTTAATTCCTTCCGAACCCTCAAAACGCCATTGAGCATTTGGATTGAAAACGCCAACAAGGTAGTTTTTATTATCGGAGATAACGTTGTATAGTGCGTTTGGTTGTGTGCAGTCGTCAAATGAAGTTGCGGTGCCTACAAAGTCGAGTTTATCAAGAATATCATCTTCGTCAGCTGTAAGCCGCTGCGGTAAGGTTTCATATGTACCTCGCGCGGCGGCGACTTCCTGACAGATTTCCTCTACCGTTCCAAAACTTTGAGGCGTAACTTGAGAGTGTGTACCGATGTTTTCCGAGACTACAGCCTTGAATCGCGGGAGTACAAAAACTTGTCCGTTTGTTGACTCAATCCTTATGTCAATGAACATCTTGCCGGGAATAAGCATAGGCGTTTCGCCTGATTTGTTGGAAATATCAAGCGTAACGATATTCGGGAGAAGCTTGTCGCCTTCGAGCTCAGAGGTTATAAGAAAACCGTCAATCGCGATCGCCGCCTTAACCTCGTCGCTTGCGTCAAGATCAATCGCCTCTCCGTTGTCGAGAATTGCGACGCGGAGAATAAGCGAATCTGTGTTTAATTCGTGGTTTAATATGTTGACGGTGGACGGGTAGTCGTCCGATATGTCAACGATTATGTTTTTTGTTAACTGCAAAAGTTCACCTTCTATCTTTTTATGAATTTATCGTATTTTATGAACAAGTCCGAAAGAGTGACTTGTCTTTCTCCTACGGTCAGCGACTGCCATCGTTCATTGAGAACGTCAAGCTCTGTTTCGGTTATACGCGCACGCGTTGAAGTTCCGAAGTTATCAAGAACTATATCAACAGTATCACCGAGCCCGAGTCTTTTCATCTCGTCGAGCTCAGAGCGGTGTGTTACCGTTATTCCCGCGAGAATCGAGCCGAGATTTTCACTCCGCGCATAGCTCGCGGCGAAGCCTGACATTTTCGTCCGAGCCTCCGCAAAGCCTTCACCCGCTGTGTGAGTTCCGACTGAGTTTGAATAGACTTTAAGTTTTTTCGATTTTGCCGAGCAATCGTACAAAAAGACTTTTCGGAAGTCGCTTTGACTATGTTCTATCGGCGTCAGGTTTCCGACAAGCGTCAAGTCGGTTTCTGTCGCCATATCTCTAACGGTTCCATACGGCAATATGTGAGTGTACGTGTTTGTGATTTCTTCGGTCTGC
Organism: uncultured Ruminococcus sp.; assembly: GCA_902773035.1. Lineage (GTDB taxonomy): Bacteria > Bacillota > Clostridia > Oscillospirales > Acutalibacteraceae > Ruminococcoides. Next base: position 5,273 of record CACYDB010000070.1, read on the forward strand.
TTACAATCGGTGATGTTTCTTCCATATCTCAGCGCGAAATTCTGTACAATTCCAATATCGCGGTTGTAAGTGATCTCGTAATTGTTAAACTTGAAATAACCGCGCCACGTATCGAGAAATGAACCTTCTTTGCCTCCGAGAATATCGCCGAAGGTTTCGGGCTTTGTCAATCCCAGACTGAAATCGGCTTGCGTCAAAATATCCGAGCCAAATGTGAACGGAGGTACCGCAAGTCCCATTGTCGTCATTTCTGCAATTAAGGCATTCCAGACGTCGAAAGGATTTGTGTTTTCCATTACGTTTTCATTTTCGTCGGCATATACAGTGGAGCCGGCTGTGATGTACTGATTTGCGAGCGACTTGACGTGTTCACCGTATACGTTGATTTTACCGTTAATCAACCTTTCAGTTTTGGTTATAATGAACAGTTGCGGAGGCAAGCGAAAGTCAACTATCGCCTCGATCATTCGTTGCGAACGCAGATACCCGGCTGTGTTGTCGTTGACAGAGGTCGTCAGCTCGAGCGTGATCTCTCCGTTAAGCGCCGATTTTGTAAAACACTTTTCAGCGCAGTTGACTCTGCCCCTGAATGTTCTCTGTGTGCCTGTCGCGTTATCGGTCGTGTAAACTCTCGGAAGCATTATAAGAACCTCCAATTTGGGCACGCTCGAACGCTTGTAACGTACTGCAACGATGAGCTGTCGGCAAAATATATTTCAACGATGTTTTTTTCGTTTGGCGCAAGAGCGGCGGGTTCATCAACATTTAATCTTCTGATTGTCGCACCATTTTTGAGCATAACTTGTTGATTTTTGCCGTCAATAAAAAGGCTATTTAATTCTGCCGAAAATGTGAGGTTTTCGTAGTACGCAATTGATCCGTTAACGCTGATACGAATACTCGCCGTGCAAGGCTGCATACTAATCTGATAGCTTGCCGCTGCCGCAAGCCCGTAAGGGTTGATTAATTCTACCGTATACTTGTTGTCGGTGAGGCGAGCTTGACGATAGATTTGTCCGTCGTCGGAATACCAAAACGGTTCTCGGTCAAAACTGAGAACGGATCTGTGAAGTCGCGGTATTTCGCGAACAACCTCGCCTATGTTTTGTAAAACCGCTCGCGTAGAAGCTCTCGGGTGCAGTGTGTCCCTAAATTCCTGATAACCTCTCGCGTAGGCTATCCAGTCGAGGAACTTGTCGACTTGCTGTGATGATCTTATCCGCGTTTTATTCACGAGATTGATTTCCCGCTGCATAGGTACGTTTTTATAACGATTATTGTCAAGGTAGATGTTTCCGCTGCGTCCGGGTATTTCAATCATCTCATAATCATATTCGGCAATCTCTTTTTGAGGGGAGGCTGTGAGCCTCCCGCCAAATTCAGAGAGCCAGTGACCCGCGAAAAATATATCTTCCATTTATGTGAACGCCCCTTTCCTGTTGAGCGTGATCTGAGCGAGAATCAAGCTGAGTTTACGCGCCAGAGTCCAGATGTCGTCGTCGTTGTTGATGTCAATGCCGTTGAGGTTGAATGTGTTATAGTTGTTTACAACAACGGCGTCGCTTTCCTCTTTCTCGTCGTTTGTGAAATGCGAGGGTTCAGACGGCGGCTGAATACCGCTTGAAATTTTTGCCGCGACTTTATCAATCCAACCCGTATTCTTGCTGAGAGGAACAACAGCCTCGTCGCCGTTTCCTTCGAGAAGTCCGACCTGACCTTTTTCAAGAACGCCGCCCTCTTCAAGTTCAGGAATAAGCGGCGGCTCGTCAGGCATTGAAAAGTGCCAGTCCTGACCGAAAACGTCGCCGATCGCGCCCGCGATAGAGCCTATAGAATCGACGATTCCCTTGACCGCTTTGTAAATTCCTGACCACAGGAAATTAATTCCCTTGATAATCAGGTTGATCGGGAGCTTGACGATGTTGTAGAATGTGTCCCAGACGCCCTTGAATATACTCTTAATTCCGTTCCAGGCTTTCTCCCAGTTTCCTGTGAAAATTCCTGTAATGAAATCTATTAAGCCGCCGAGTATATTGGCAACGCCTTGAATTGCGCCGGAGATACTCTTGATCGCGGTGCCAAGTACGCCGCCAAGAAGTTTCGCTACCTCCTTAATCAGCGGCATTATAGCCGGGAGCACCACTTGTAAAAGCTGTGTAAAAATTTCAAAAATCGGAGACAACGCCTCTGAAATTGCCGTAAATATCGGGGATAAAGCCTCGAACACAGGCGCGAGAGTTTCGGAGAGTAGAGTCGCGAGCTCTGAAATTATCGGAATAATCGGCTTGAGCAAATCATTCAGGAGCGTCGCAAAATTCGACACAAGCGGCGCGATCGCCGTTGATATTAGCGTCGCGAGCGGTGTCAACAGTTGCGTTACCAAATCAAGAATCGGTTTCAGTAACTCGAATGTCGTTTGAAACAGCGGTAACAGCGATTTTATAATCTCAACCAGGGGCGGCAAGAGCGTCTGAATGATTGAGATTAACGGCGGGAGCAGCGACTGAATCAGCTCAATAAAAACGGGCATTACCGTGTTCACCACGTCGCTGAATACCGGCATTAGCGTTGATGTCAGCGTAAGCAGCGCCGGGAACAGCGTTTTTGCCAGTTGACTGAGCGGCGGGAGCATGCTATCAAAAAGTCTACTGAATACGGGAATTATTTTTTCTATCCAACCGTTTATTTCTGGCATTGCGTCTAATATTTTAGTCGCACCACTTTCAACAATTGGTAAGAGTTTATCCCCTATGGATATAACAATATTTTTGAAATTGTTCTTAATCTTATTCAGTTTTGCCTCAAATGTATCAGCCATTTTTCCGGCTGCTTTATCTGCTGCACCTTCAGAATTCGTCATTTGTTTAAGCGCTTCGTTATATTCCTCAGTTCCCCCCTGCATAAGTGCAAGAGCCGCAGCTTTAGCGTTAACATTCCCGAACATTTTAGAAAATTCATCGGTATTGTTACCTGCTGATTTCATCAGAATATTTAAAACATCACTTAAACTTTTTCCACTTTCAGATAATTCTTTAAAAGACTTTCCTGTAGCTTCTCTAATATAATCTCCTGCCTGAAGGGTTTTCCCCCCCTCTTTAGTTAGAGATGTCAAGAGTGAACGAATTTGTGTTGTAGCATTTGCAGTGTTAATGCCTCTTTTTGTTAAGAGTGCATAAGACGCACCTATGTTTTCCATAGAAACGCCATAGGCAGCGGCAGTTGGAATTACTCGTCCCATTTTTGCCGCAAGTTCATCAACTGTAGTTTTACCAAGATTTTGTGTTGTAATAAGAATATCTGATATTCTTGACGCCTGATTCGCTTCTAATCCATAAGCATTTAGCGCAGACGTAAGAACATCAACGGATGTTGATAGTTTTGTGAATCCGCCTTTTGAAAGTTTATTCGCAACTTTTGTGAACTCCACAGCTTTTTCAGGGGCTACAGAAGCCGAAAGGGCTTGATATACCGCCTCAGAGGTTTCATTAGCTGATACTCCAATTTCACTCGATGTTTTTAATATATCTTGCTTGTATTTTTTTAAGTCAATTTCGTTCTCGTTAAGCAAAGTTGAAGTTTTTGCAAAAGCTGATTCATAGCCAGCAGCACTTTTAACCATCGCTGCGCCTACACCAACAGCCGCTCCTGTTAATGCAGCGCCCCACTTTGCTGCAGTTTTTATTCCTTTACCAAAAGTAGAGGCGACTCCTCTCGCTTTTGAGTCAGTCTTAGAAATAGACTTGTTAGCTTCATCGTTGTTTACGAAAATTGAACCAAACAGTTTAAAAACTTCAATAGCCAGTTAAATCGCCTCCCATTTAGTATTTGATAAGATGTTTTCGACCTTTGCCTCAATCTCCTGTGGGGATTTCTTCTCGGCTTTCGGTCGGCTCGAGCTTTTCCTTGCGGCAAGCTCTGCTTGATTTTTAAACTCCCCGAACTCAATACCCCTCAAAGCCATATAACTAGCCTGATATACTCTGAGAAGGATGTCGGTATTTTCTTTCTCCTGCTGATACTCGATGATTTCGAGTATCTCTTTAAGAGAAAACTCCTGAAATACTGTTAAATTGCCTTTGCAGTATTTCAGGAGCAGTCCGACAGTATTTACATCAATTTCGAGGCTGAGTTGAAAAAACTTGTAAGGTCATTTTCCTTAACAACCGCTTTTACAAACTCTTTAAGCTCGGCAAAGTCGAGCTGCTTGACGTCCTCAGGCTTCATTTTCTTGATACTGCCGATAAGCTCATAAATCTGAGTTTCGACCTTCTCACTTGAAGCCGCTGAAATCAGTGTGAGGATCACCTCAAAACCAACCTCATCAACATCAGCGTCCTTGATATTCTTAAACTTGCCCGCAAGCTTTGCGAGCTCGTCCTTAACCCCTGCCTCTTTAATAATTCGGGCGACTTTAAACGCGTCGCTGAGGTTAAGCTTTCTCATTAGTTACCTCCCTGATTTACTGCGGGTGTCGCTGACTGTGTTTCCTCCACAGGTTTCTTCGGGAAAAGGATTCTATAAGGTGGCGTTACGTCGTCGTCATCGTAAGCGTCGTCGTCCAGATACCCATAGAATTGAACCTCGACGCCCATCTCTGCCTTATCCTTAAAGGACATTCCCAGACCGTTTTCCGAAAAAGCGTTAAAAACCTGAATGATTAAGTCATTATCAGTGTCAAGACGACTGCCAACCCACGTCACATTTTTGATGAAATCACTGTCAAGGATATACGGCCTTCCTGTAATTTCGTCATAATCAGAATCGTCTGTACTTGTTGCGCAATCTGCGGCTCCGATCGCCTTCACGAGATTATCAGCCGTGATTTCTTTAAGCGTAACTTTCAGATAAACTTCTGTTTCGTCGATAAAGAGATTTCCTTTAACACGCGAGTGGTTTCCGTCAAACTCAGGATTGCGGTAGGTGTTTGTTATATTAAACTCGCCGCCGTCGACAGTTACGCCCAAGCATTTACCTGCAGCTTTTGCGCTTCTGTACTTGTCCGTTACAAAATCAAAGTTGATGAAGATTGCACCCGCGTCGAGTTGATAATTCTCGGTTGTTTTTTTTGTGAAACCGTTTAATTGTCTTAACCTACGGATTCTACTCATTGAGATTTCCCCTCCAATACATAATAACTTCATACGACATATACAGGCGGGCAATTGTCTTGTCGGGCTCGTCTATAATCTGTCTGTCGTTGTTTTTATAAAACTTGAAATAAAACTTTTCAGTTTCAAAGGTAGCTTGTCCGACCTCGTCATCGAGGGTATCGGCAAGCTGATTAATGGTTTCCATCGTTCCCTTGTCGTATAAATTCAGCCTTAAGACATATTTATCGGCAAAATCAACGTCAAGTGAATGAAGCGTATATTCAATTCTCGGATAATCTGTACTTGCCCTCCAGAATGAAGAGTTATTGCAGTATCGTCTGAGAATTTCTTTAATTTCTCTGAGCAGAAGATTTGTTTTATTCACCTTCATACTCCTTCTCGTTAATTATTCTTTCGCCGCGCTCGGTTCCGAGGGCGCTCAGGTATTGAGCCTGAATCTCACGGATCTGTGAGATGTTATTTTCTGTAGCGGAAGTTAGAGCTTCAACTTTTTTTATTTTCAAGGGATGTTTACGGCGAATATGTGTTTTATTGTTTGATTTTTTGGGTTTTACAATCGTTTCTTTTGCAATAGTATCAATGCCTGTTTCCAAAAAAGCACCGTAAAAGCCTCCGGGCTTGAAACCGACTTGCAGATTAGGCGTGGGCTGTTTAGTCCTTACCCAGTACTGTATAAACCTTCTTGAACGCCCCGTCCTGCGTCTTATCTTCTGACGGGTACGATTACATATGAACTTTCCCGTGTCGCGCAGAGCGGCGCGGATAAGCTCAGTAAGGGTATATTCAAGCCTGTTAACGTTGCTTATATACTCCACGCCGTTCTTTTTGATTTTTACCGCTTTAGGTAGCGACATCGGTTTCACCTACTAACTGCGTAAGGTACAGCTCAGTGCGTTCGCTTTTTTCTAAAGGATATGAGCGATAGATTCTGAACCGCTGATTTTCAAGCTCGCAGATATTTTCGTTGTTGTATTCAAAACTGTTTACTTCAACGACGATCTCGGGCTTGAAGCCCTGCGCCGCTGCCTGATAAAACTCTGACTGGCGCACTGCTTTTTTTATTCCATAAACACGTTTTATCGTCTCGGAAAACACAGGCTCGCCGATTTCGTTAACCGCCGCGCTGTCTGAGCGCGAGGAAATCAGAGAAATCACACAATCACGATTCACGGATTATCAACTCTCTTTCCTGAAAGATAGAGCGTCTCTGAGACTTGCGTAAGCTTCCTGCCATACTGATTGATTCTGATTGTCGCCGAAATATCCTTTGCAATAATGCTTAATCGCCATACGGTGCAGAGGATTTGAAGCGTCAACAGATATGCCGACACGATTCATATCCTCTACAGCCGATTCAATCAGCGGCTTGATCTCTCCCTCGTCAAAATCATTTGTGGTGATTCTCAGCGAGGTTTTGACTTCGCTCAACAGCGATTCAGGGGTCACAAAGCCGTCGCAAGTCATCAGCTCGACTTCTTTACAATTTTGACGAGGCTGTCTGTTCTTGCGAGTTTACCGTCAACAAGCGCAATTCCTTTGATAACATCCTGGTTTTTATCGTTGTCGCGGTATCTGAAGATTGTAAGCTTAACAATCTCGTTTAAGATGTAGTCTGCAAGACTTACAGTTACACCGAAAGTTGTATCTTCCTGAACAGAATCGGCATAATCAGAAATGTACCCATCAGAGTAAACGACTTCACGACCTCTGATCATCGGTAATGTCTGACCGTTTTCACCGATAGGAATTGAAGCAATAGGACGGTTTGCGTCATCTTTGATGTCCATATACTCTTCAAACGAAGATTTTGACATCAGATAAACCGGATTGGAGCTGTCCATAGCCGCAGTGATTAACTTTTCGGTTTTCTTAATTGTGTCAAGACCGATTGAGCCTGTTCTCGCAACGTTTACGATTTTAGTTGTCTCGGTAGGCACAATACCCGTCGGAGTTCCGACGCCAGTTCCTGCAACGATTTTCTGCTCAATACCTTTCACAAGCGCCCTTGAAATCATATCAACGAACTGGCTCTCGAATTTCTCAAGAGTAGTCGCCGAAACAAAGAGAGAGAATGAAAGCTTAACCTCAACTGTGTGACCTGTGAAGTCAACATAATCATCTGAGTATTTCTGACGATCAGAACCTTCGCCCTCTTCGACCCATTTAGCCTCAGGAATGAGATTTGCAACAGCAATTCTGAGATTGCCGGGAATATTGACCTTTGTAACCCTTGAATAAATCTGTCCGATTTTTTCCATTTTTTCGTAGATTTTATCGGACACATACGTCGGAACGAGGACGGTATCTGTACTTGTGGTTGTCTGGTCGAGGTTTCTGAACCTTGCGGGGATAGCCTCGCCTTTGACAAAGTAATTCTGAAACGCTTTTCTGTATTCGAGCGAATTATAAATATCGTCATCGCTGGCAGAATCAGCATTCGTTTTAAGTCCCTCGGTCTTGGCTCCTTCGCCGTAATTTTTCAAACCCGCGAAAGAAACGCCGCCGAGAGCGGAAAGGTTCGCCTGAGCGACAGCCTCGTCCTCGAACTTCTTGTCGAGTGCTTTAATTTCTTCCATTTTTTCATTTGCCTTCTCAACGTTGCCGGAGTCAATAAGGCTCTGGGCTTCATTTTTCAGGCTTTCTCTTTTTGCAAGATAATCTGTTTTTGTCATTAGATAAATCCTCCTTAAATTTTTAAGCTTAAAAGGTCAAGCTGTGCCTGAGCCTTGATTGCTGCTTTCTGGTTTTTCATTTTTTCGATTACGGCGCGAGAGAGTAAACCGCTGCCGTAAGCTGCCGCTACAAGCTTGTGAACTGTTGCCTCGGAAATCTTGTCGATAAGTCCCATTTCGACCGCCTCCTCGGCTGTTATCCATGTTTCCTTGTCCATAATGTCAAGAATCTCCTGGCGCGGCTTTCCTGTCTTTTTGACATAAGCCGAGGCTATAGCCTTGTTCGCCTGCTGTAAGACTTCGCTTTCCTTGTCCATAACGTGATAGTCGCCATGTGCGCCCGATGATACATTGTGAATCATCAACATGGCTGTCGGCGCAATCTCCGAATATCCCGCACACGCAACAATTGACGCAGCGCTCGCCGCAAGTCCGACAACCTTAATCTTGAGGTTGCCCGCGTAACTTCGGAGGGCTTCATAGATTTCGCTCGCCGCGAAGATCTCACCGCCGTCGGAGTTGATTGTTACGATTACATCTTCACCGTTCGCCTCGGTCAGCTTGTCCTTGATGTCTGCGGGACAAACAGCGGGAATGTCAAACCAGTCGTAAATCCACTTTTCGTCACTTGAAATGATTACACCGTTGATTTCTATAATCACTCGTTTTCACCTTCCTTGTTAGAATTAACAGGCTGAGTGTCAAGCCTTCGTATTACTTTGTCGCCGTCCTCAATCGGCGGTAAACCGAGAGACGCACGCCACTCGTTCGGTGTGAGCGCTCCGCGGTCAACCATCTGCAAGAGGTTGAGCTTTGTTGTCAGGTTTGCCGCCTGTAAGTCGAACGCCCCGGCTATAATGCGATTACCGCAACCACGCTGACGGTGGGAAAAGAGCTTTCTCGTCATTTCCTGAGCGAGCCTCTTGACCCACGGTTCAATTTCTGACTCGTAATAACTGTTTTCCTCGTCCTCGTCTGCGCTTGACTGAATAATCTTGTCGTTAGTGTTGAAGAGATTCAGAATCCTTGTGCGCGTCTTTTCCATTTGCGACGCGTTCGGGACATAATCGTGAGGCGTTACCTGAGTAGCTTTACTTCGACTGTCCGTTGCGGCTACGCCGATTTCGTTGTTCGATACTTTCAGGTAGTTGTCCGCGAATTCCTGCGCGGAACGCTTAATATCATCGTCCCTGAGCGCCGAATGGAATTCGAGTAACCAACGAATAACCGAGGAGTTTTTTATTGCCGTAACAATGCCCTGGTCGGTCGTGTTGATAATCTCCATAAGCGGAGCGAGCGCGGGAAATTTTGAAGTACCGAAAATATCGTTGTCGTTGAAATCCTCGCGTACGTGAATAATATCCTCGTACGAAAACTCATATCGTCCGCCGTTTTTGAAGTTGAAGATTAGGAATAACGCACCTGACTCGTTGTATCTTGCCTCAACCGAGCTTGCCGCAAGAGGAAAAATCTGTCGGGCTATTCCGTTGTCGTCGCGCACTATCAGAGCGAAAGCGTTTCCGTTTAAAGCAGATATGTTTGACATTTTCACAAGGAAATCAGACATCGTCATATAAGGGTTAGGCTCTTCGAGCATAAAACGATAATTCGCGTCCTTGTTGATAACTTCGACCTCGTTTTCAGGTTTATAACAATGCTTTAATTCAGTTTTGCTGATACGCTTTGCCCTGGCGGCGAGAGCGCCGCGGACAATATCGTTTTGATAGACGTTACCATCCCAGGCTGTGAAGTAGTTGCCTGTAGCGTTTAGCATTTTTACCGCCGAGATATTTCGTTTTCGGAGGTTTTTAAGTTTTTGAAATATCGACATATTACCTCCTCGAAATTAATGTCATATACTCGTCGCGGATTTTGAGCAGAATCGTGTACGCGTCAAGCAGAGCGGCGGTTCCGTCAATCCTTCGTGTAGCGACTGAGGTTTTGACAGGCTGTATGTTTCCGTTGACATCTTCCTTTTTCGCTGTGTTTGAAAGGCACCACTTGTCAATCGGGTTGTTGTTGTAGTTTATAAGCTTGCTCTCAAGGTCAACCTTGAGATTCTTCATCGGGTTTGAAAGCGTCTTGGTTCCCTGAATAACGGGTTCCATAACACATTTACCGAAGGTTTCTTCCATTTCCCTGACCCAGTACTCCGCGCTCCAATTGTCAAAGCCGACTTTGTAAACGTAGATGTCTAATTTCTGTTGAATTTCTATAAACCACTGAGTTACACACTTATAATCAATCTTCCTGCCGGGACACGTCCGCATATAACCCTTCTGAATCCAGATATCGTATGGAATGTGGTCGGTCTCAACCTTCTTTGCGACAAGCTCCTCGGGAATCCAGTACATCGAGAGCACATAGATGTGTTCATCATCGGGGAGCATAAAGAGAGCCTTCGCGGCGGTCAGGTCGGTTGTGCTCGAAAGGTCAGCGCCGCCGATACAATATCGCGGCTTGAGCTCAGATACGTCAAAGGTCGCCTCGTTGTTGAGAGTGTCCCAGTCAAGCCAGGATTCAACGCTGTTCTCGGGAATGTTGAATTCCTTGCAGAGTAGATTCTTGACGAGGTCGGGATTCTGCTTTGCCTTGTTGACTTTGTCGCGGAGCTGACTGAGGTTCTTGATAACGTTTAAGCCGGGATTAGCCTTAATCCATAGCTCCTCATACTGCCACTCGTTTTTGTTATCGAGTTCGTATATCAGGAAAAGACTATGCTCGTCTTTGTAACCTTCGTCGTCAAAATAGCCGTTTATTATCCGCTTGCCTTCATCGTATATGAAGTCGTAGATATCCTCGCGGATTCTTCCGGCGGTCGAGGTTATGAATATAAGCGGCTGCTCTCGGGCTGTGGTACCGTCGACTATGATGTCGTACAGCTCACGCCCGCTTTTCCACTGATGAATTTCATCGAGCAGAGCGCCGTGAACGTTCAGACCGTCAAGCGTGTTGCTGTCAGAGGCAAGCGGCTTGAACGTGCCGTCGTTGTAGCTCTCGGACGAGAGCTCGTAAGATAGCGGGTTAATACGTCGCCGTAGCGTAGGCGACTTGTTGACCATACGCTTTGCCTCTTGCCAGATGATTTTCGCCTGGTCGCGTTTCGTTGCGACAGCGTAAACCTCGGGACCGTTCTCCCCGTCGGCTATCTGTAGATACAGTCCGACGATTGAAGCGAGGAGAGACTTGCCGTTTTTTTTACCGACAATCAGAGCTACGCGTCTGAATTTGCGTATGCCGTTTATGTCGATGAATCCGAAAGCTCCGGCAAGCGCCGCCTTTTCCCAGAGCATTAGCCTGACTCGTTGACCTCCGAGCTTGCCTTTGCTGTGGCGGCAGTAGTTTTCTGCAAATTCAAGAATATGATTAGCGCGAGCGGGAGAGTAAAAATACTCATTCGGGTGTTCGCAGTCGTATGCCAGTTTTTTATATGTGAGATAGATTTTGACTCCGACTTTTTCTTCCCCTGACTTGATTTTTCGCCAGTATTCAAGGACAGGGTTGTAATCATCGGGATATTTGACCTTTGACATTACACATCTTTGCGATCATTGACGAAATCGTCAAAGTCATCAGTCTGTACTTTTACTTTTTCGTTTACGGGGAGTAAATCGGTGAGCTGTTTAACACATTTCTGGTAGCTCACATTGAGCTTGTTGTATAAATCCGCACTCGGTCTGGTTCGTTCGTAAGGCTTTGTTTTCTCACCCTGTGAAAACATCTCGGTCATACCGTTTTCACGGAGGTCAACAGCTAAATCCTGTAACGAAATACGCATAAAAGCAGCGTTTTCCAATAGACCTTCCGTGCTTTTTTTGCTATTTTCGGGTATATTTTTGAATATTTTTTTAAGTCTGTTTAACTCTTTTTTTATCCGCTCTTCTTTGGTTAACTCTTTCCTTTTATTAGCCAAAATTTTTCCCTCGCTTTCTGAGGTTTAGGGGGAGGGGGGTCTGTAGCTCACCTGCGTATTACAGAAAACTCACCCCCTCGGTCTCCGTGTGAGATTTTTCAGAGTTTTTTCAGGGGGGGCGGTATCGGGTTTCCGTCGTCGTCGAATTTAAGTCTTTTTTCACTCAAACAAAAGACGCCGTGATGTTTGTCGTGACACTTTTTGCAGACGAATTGAAGGTTCTTGAAGTTCAATGTGACGCTCGGGTCGTTGATGTTGATCTCGTTGAGCTCGATGATATGATGAACGATATATCCGAGGTCGCCGTCACACTCCTCACGCATTTCGCAGAGCCCGCCGTCTACAGCCTGACGTTGTTTGATATAAGCAGCGCGGCACTTGCGCCACGGTGTTGTTTTGTAAAACCTTTCTGCCCAGGGTTTCATACTTTTTCACCTATACTCTAATTTTAAAAAAATATAGGTCGCACTACTATTTGTTTAGCAGTACGACCTATATGAATTTTGAGATATTTAAGTTTCTTTTTTCGGCACAGAGCCGCCGCGCCTTTCGCAAGGATTTCCAGACAACGTCCTCGGATATGTAATGCTCAAGCGTGAAGTGTGTCACTCTCTCGGTGAACTCCTTTCGGCTCAGCGGCTTTGTGGGATTCTTAAAATATATTTCTTTGACCGCGAGAACCGCGCGTCCGTTTCCGCTGCTTGATAATTCTCGCAGTGTTTCATCTACCGCGATTAAATCGCTAACCGCGGCAGATGATAACTCTGATTGATTTTCAATTATCTGATTTCGATTTGGTTGACCTTGTTTCGCGTAAAAGCGGAACATTGAAATAACATAGTCCCGAGTGTTGTCTTTTTTCATTTCAATCCCATTTGATTGCTTGTCCGCAATCGGTACAGTATTTTGATGTTTTCTCAATTATCGCACGGCACCGAGGACAGCGCAGAATTATTCTCTGCTGAGTCGTTCTCAGCGGTTTAAAGGGTACGCGTTCAATCGGTAAGACTTGTTGCTTGAGCTCGTCGTATGCTGCACTGTAGAATTTGATTATATCCATCAAAAAACGGTTTCGATAAAAGCATTGAATTATGCTGTGAGTTAATAACAATCTTGATCGCCTCGAATTTATCATCATCGGAGATATTGTCGGAGTTAATGCTTTTGCAGATTTCAATTGCTTTTTTCAGTTTCATTTTCATTCTTTCTCACGCTCCTTCAACGCCTGTTCTACTTTCTTGTAATGTTCGCAATGCTCTCTTATTTCTAACACACAAGCTGAACACATTTGACATTTAGTATATTCGGCACACCTGTTTGTTAGTGGACGAATTACATTTTGCTGTAACTCTGAAACATTAACGAATTTTGAGCGGTCCATAAAGAACTTGCAGCCTTTATTATGATTGTTTAATCCTAATTCAATCACTTCTTGTACATTTAAAGACCCCATATCCTTCATTATATTTTTTAAGTCTTCCTTACACAATTCAACGTGTAAGCAAGTATTACAAGTTGGCATTAATTTTTCTCCTTTCCTCCACATAGCACCAGCTCTGAGGCGGGTGGTTCAAGTATTCAAACGGACAGTTTTGTTCTCCATAAATACAGGACATAGTATTTGCGTCAGCAGGATCATCACCGGGAGAAGCTTGTATATATCTGCAACAAATACCGTTATCAGAAACACACTGTCTACCACCAGCCTTACGAAACTCGCTCAATTCTTTCGGCTTGTCGTAGATTTTAAGGTCTGAAATGTGCCAGCCGTAAATCGTCTTTAATCCAGCATAATTTATTAAATCGTGTGGAAAAACTGCGGTCAGTTTTGTTGGTAGAAGTCGTACATAGTTACCGGGTGTGACTGTAATAATTCTGTCACAAATAAACTCTCCTATCACCTTGCCGCCACAATAAAGCAACTGACCGTATTCATTTCCTTCGATTATGTACATATAATCTTCATCAGCCCGCTTAGCTTTAGTGCAATAAACATAGCACTTAAACGGTGTATTGAGCTTCGGCTCTGACTTTCTTACCTCAATTTTTTTCTGTCCGCTTACAATAAGCTCGCAATACTGAGGTTTAATGCTCAATAATATGGCTTTCATTGTTCCCCTCCTGTGTTTCTTTTATGGTTATGTTCATCTTTTTACTCCTTTTCAAATCGTAATTTCAATTGTGCCGGACATAAATCAACCTCAGGCTTTCGCTTGCCTGTCCACCTAAGCCCGCCACATTTTCCGACACACTTATACCCGCTTGCTTTCAGGCTTGAACCGTTTTCACTTTCCAAAATGTATGTAATGACTTTCTTATACCCCATAGCCCGAGCCGCTCTCCAAGCCGCTGCGTATAGAATCGAGCACGCGTTATATGTCCCGTCAGTACAACATCTCGTAACTTCTAAAGTTAAACCATCATCAAGATAACGTGACACGGGTCTGCCAACGATACATACTCCTACGATTCTATTACCGTCAGTCGCACCGATTGAGAACTTATGACCGACAACTGCTCTATGGTGCCTGTGATAACGAGTAACAAAAGCATTTGCCTCAGCAAGCGATACAGGAACAATATCAAGACTCATTACTTCTCACACTCCTATCTATTTTCCGGACCTTTTTGCCGACGATTGAATGTATAAAGGACATTCTTTAGTTTTTTTAAAATCTGCCCAGCTTGTAGTCATATAAGAGAAAAACAAAAAATTATCTTGTAAATCCTGTGTTAATTGCGCTCTATAACATTTTTTTGGACATTTGCTTTTTAAATAATCAGCACAATGAGTAGCGTCGTGGTTCATAGATTACACTCCTATATATCCTTTAATTCTTTTTGCCGACGTCGGCAATATGATTGCTCTCGGGTAGATTTGCGATTATTCTCGCAAGCTTGGCGGCTTTTTTGTAATTTTCTGCATAACAAGCTTTTCTCCAATTATCATATTCGCTAACATAGCATAATCGGTGTTTCCACTGAATAGGGCAAACACTACAATTTCGTCGAAAATTTATTGTACCATACTCACAACAATAACAATCACAAACGGGTCTAATTGAGTCAGGAATATTATTCGCAACAAAATATTTCTCTTTCATTACAACCCTTTTCCGCCTCAATGTCTCGTCAGCTATCCAATTCCACATCTTGCGGTGGTTCTCAATTGTTTGTTCTCTCGTAAGTTTCATTTCTTTCTCCTTTCCGCGATTTTCCTCAGATAATTCGCGCGACCTATCAAATCGTAATATATCAGCTCATAACTGTTTATTTTCGCGTTGAGCTCCTCACGATTTCGTGAGGTTTTCGATTTTGATTTGTACTTGTCAATCGTCTTTTTGAGCTCTTCTGCTTGTTGCTCGCACTCGCGACTCATTTCTGCATAGCTGTTCATAAATGTCCTGCTTTCCGCTACCGTAGGTCGCGCCGCGGCGGCTTGTAGAATCTCAGGAGGAAAAAGAACCCTCCGAAATCTTCGTTATAAAACAGAGCCCGCTCCATTTCCGACGCGTTCGCGTACTCGTCGGGTCTGATAAAGTTGTAGCCGCTGTACAGATTCTCAACCGCGGAGAAATCCGTATGAGAGCCCATATGCTCAACTTGCTTTGTCCTCAACCTCTTGACCCGAGGATTCTTTATCGGCTCCTCCATACTCCGCGAACGGTAGTACGTGCATTTGAGTCCGCGGCGCTTGTTTTCTTCGATGTGCTTCATAAAGTAGTCGGAGAGGTTTTGAATCCCGAACTTGTCGAACTCCAACGAGTCAACGGTTATCTTACCTCGAAGCTCATATTCTCCGGCGCCGACATTGATTTGCCACAGCGTTTTGAACACATCGGGAGCGAATATTCCGCTGACAATCAGGTGACTGTGTAACCTCTTGCGCCTGGCTCCGTAGCCTGTGACCTTGAAGATTCTCGGCGGCGGTAAGTTCATTTTCTTCGCAAGCCGCTGAATCCTGCGTATGTAGTTGTTGACTTCCTTTTCCGCTGCCTTGAAGTCTTTCGGCAGATATTTGTCTTTGTAGGTTACGGTTATAAAAAAATCGGCGGGCGTAAAGTTGTGATTAAAGAGACGGTGAACGTAGCGGTTGCGGTTGTTGTCGTTAAGAGTTTGTTGAACTGCTCGCGTCGGCTTATACTGCCCTTTGCGCCGTTTGCCTTTACCGCGGGTCAGAATTTCCGGGTACACCTGAACCTCGAGATAGTTGTTCCCGCAGTAGTACTCATTGAATCTATAAACAGGCATTGTTTTCCTTTCTGCTTTTATCGCCGTAACTTTAATACTAAATTACTAGGCGAAAGAAAGACGATATTTTCTTATAAAAATTTCTAAAAGTTAGCCCAGACCGCCGCACTCGGTCTGGGTTACTATACGGAATGTTGTGTGGCTTGTTGCAAATTGTATATATTCTTATGAGGAAAAAACAATATGTCAAATGTTCAAAAAAGACGAATATGTAAAAGCGTGTGCGGTACGCTTGTTACCTATTTCAAATTGAGGTAATACTCAATTGCTTTTATAGCGCGTTGTGCGCTGTAGCACACTATAGCGGCGTTACCGTTATCAATCAGAGCGTTTATCCACTCTATTTGTGCCTTACTCGGTTTATTGGGTTTAACCTTCATTTCGACGTACAGGCTGTGATACTTGCCGCGCGGCACCGGGAGATGAAGATCAGGTACTCCCGCCTTGACTCCTTGCCGTTTCAGGTTGGCAGCTTCTTTCTTGTTTCGGCTACCCCCGTTTGGTATGTGGTGAAGGAGTTTCAATTCCGGGTATGTGCCCTGCATATACTCTGACCACTCGATCACCGCCGCCTGTTCGTCAGCCTCGCTCGGTGTCGGGATCTTCTGCGGCATTTGCTTCACGCTTCTTTTCAATTGAAATCGCAAGCTCGGTCTGCTTGAAAAGAGTTTCAAGCTTTTCGACAAAGAGCTCCGGCATTTTATATGTATAGATTACTGCCGATACAAACAAGCCTATCTTAACGACTATAAAGGGCTTCCCCCGGTTATCGTGTCTAAGAGTTAACCTCCACGTGTCTGTCGGGCTGTCTGTTAACGGTTCCAAATACGCACGCTCGACATATAATATTCCTTCCTCAGTCATAAGAGGCTCTAAGATACCGCCATTGTAGATGACCGATACACCAAGAGGCTCCGCTTCGGATTCCTCGTCAATATTATCGCGGAAGTCAATCCCGCTCGGAAGTTCCCTGTCAATCATTGCGCTTTTCTCCTGAGCTTTATCGTTGATGTCGTACAACTTGCAGAGAGCTTCTGTGTCGAGTAAAGGCATATCATTGTCAAGAAGGTACGCCGCGTCTCCGTTGGAGAGCCACTGAGCCTCTCGCTCCTCGTCCCAGAAAAGCGCTATGACTTTTGACTCTTTGCATAAGCTTATTATCTTTTTGATTCTCATAGGTACTCCTTATTACGCTAAAAGATTTTCAAATAGTCATTATCAAAGAGCGTCATTTGTTGTGACGCCCGAGTGACTTCCTCGCAGTTCGCTTTCATCTGGGCGAAATATTCAGGCTTGAGCTCGGCGGCTATAGCTCGCCTGTTCTGCTCCAGTGCGACATACGGTTCAGAGCCTATGCCGCCGAACGCTGAATATACTATGTCGTTCGGGTTCGTCCATAACTGAATCGCCCGGCGAATAACTTCAAGCTGTAGCGGACAGATATGTTTTTCGTCGCGGTCTGAGCGTGCTATCTTTGCGTTAAGCACATCAGTCCTCTTTATATCGAACCATACAGGCGAGGCGTATTTCTGCCAGGCTTCAAGGTCGAATATCTGCTCAGGACAGCCGCCTTTTTTCTCTGCGTCCTCTGCTGACTTATAGTGCTTTATCGGTTCAGGATCGCCGTCGTCCCATTTTTTGAATAAAACGAGGTATTCAGGCATACCTATTCCCGTATAGCTTGCGTCACGCTGTAGCTGACAGTATAATAACCGCTGCGTTTTTGTTTTCTGCATTTCGAGTACGGGGTCTGTCCAGATTACAATTTCACTGTGATACTGGAATCCCGCCGCCTCAAAATGACGAATAATGTCACCTCGAAAATCTATCCAACCGCTCGCGCCGTCACGTCCTTTGTATTTCGCAAGTTGTTTACAGTGTACCGCACAGAGTCGTCCGCTTTTAAGTACCCGATAAAGCTCGGGAATCAGATAGTCAAACTGTTTGAAAAACTCGTCAGTTGTTTTGCAATTTCCCATATCTCGCAAGTCATCGCTGTAAATGTAAAGATTTGCGAACGGCGGGGAAAAAATCTCAAAATGCACTGACTCGGCGGGCATATTCTTTGTTATATCAACACAATCGCCGTTGTAGAGGGCGTATCTGTCGGTTATAACAGGATTGTATTTTTCCATATTAAGCTCCTTTCAGCCAATTCGGCATATTATAGCTCTTTTCGCTGAGATCAAGATGATATGTATTGAGTTTTGCAGTTTGGAACTCTCTGACTGCGTCAGCCATACTATGTTGCATTTGTTCTTTCATTGAAGCTTTTCGGTTTATAGCGTCAAGTATATTCTTTTCAGTGTCGCCTAAAACTCGCCAAATATTGACCTCGTGTTTTTGTCCAAAACGATAAAAGCGTCTTACTGCCTGATAATAGTTTTCAAAACTGTAGTCCATACCACAAAAAAGCGAATTGTGACAGTTTTGGAAATTCAAACCGTAGCCAAAGATAGAAGGCTTGCTTATCAGCACCCTTATATTTCCGGCTACAAATCCCATAGCTGCCGACTCTTTTTTCTCTGCTTTGTCGCTGCCGCGGATCTCGACGGCGTCAGGTATAAGCTTTCTGAGCTTGTCCGCTTCGTCGTTCATTCCGCACCATACGACATATTGATTGTTCTTGTCGTTTGCATACTCGGCGGTTTTCTGACAGCGAGCCTCGAGAGTACGGCGGCGCTCCTTGTGATAGCCTGTCGCTGAGGTGTCAACCTTGCGAGCGATATCTGTAAACGCTGTCAGCGCTGTGGAACTGTTGACTATTACGTCGTTCTCGTGAAGCTCAGGCAGGATATAACCGTCGTCCGAGTAGCCTATGTCAGACGGCTTGCTGATACATACAGCCCACGAGCTTACCCACTGCCAGAAGTCCCGCTCCGCGTGCTTTTTGAGGCGGTACTTTCCGCTTTGAGTCTGGTCGGCTATGAACCAGATTGAAAGAGCTTCATTTGACCGCATTATTCCGAGAAATTCAGCGTGATTCAGTAACTCCATTAAATCGTTCGGCGCGGGAGTCGCCGTGCAAGCGAGCCTGTACTCGCAATCCTTGAACTTCTCAATAATCAGTCGCTTTGTTTTCCCCATATAGCTTTTGAGGATTGAGCTCTCGTCCAGTACAACCGCGCCGAAAGTGTTTGTATCGAACTTGTCGAGCTTTTCATAATTGGTGATATTTATGCCGTTCTTGACGTCGGCTTGATTTTCGCAGATATTGACATCAATGCCGAACTTTATTCCCTCGGCTCTGGTCTGAGCCGCTACAGTGAGCGGCGAGAGAATAACAACGGGCTTGTGAGTCGCTTTGTGAATTTCATCAGCCCATACGAGCTGTTGCAGGGTCTTTCCGAGTCCGCAGTCCTCAAACAGCGCCGCTTTGCCTCGGGCGAGTGACCAGGATATACAATGCCGCTGCCAGTCAAAAGCGTTCGGGTTGAGCGTGCGCTCGTCAACATCGATTCCCGTCGGCATTGTTCGTACTTGCTTGTTTTTCAGAAAACTCTCATAATTCATTCTGATCGCTCCTCGAGCTTGAGCTGTTCGGCTTTTTCTGTTTTTTTCCTGAGTTCATCTCTGAAAGCCATAGCCTGAATATAGCCGTCGCTATGCTGATTGTCGTCAATGTGTATAAATGCCGCCGAAACCTCATAGGGCGTTTCGCCTTTATACATTACAATTCCGTAGGGCTCCCATGCACCTTTTTTTACGGGACTCGGTTTGTGTACTATTGCCGAAACAAACTCGCCTCGCCACGCTGACTTGCCCGGCTCTCTGACGATTACACGGAGCTTATCCTGGCAAGCTTGCATTAATTCTCTTGTGGTCATATTGGAGCCTCGCTTTCAAGTATCTGCTTTATACGCTTTACATTTCTCCGCGTTTTGCCCAACTTTTGAAAGTTCGCAATAAAACACGCCATCTGTTCTGCGTCAAAGGTCTTAATAACCTCAAGACATGTAAGCTTATTAGCCTTGACAACTGCCTTTTTATTGGTTATAATTAAAGTACGATATTTTCTTGAACTCCGCTGCTCGCGTGTATTAACGTGACAGCGGATTTTCTTTTTTTCTGCGCTCATTTTCTAGCCTACCTTTCTCGGATTGTAAATTCGCGGATATTTGAGTCCGGGCGAAGAGTTGTTTCTTCAATTTCAAAATGTAAGGCTGTGACTCGCTTATCGCGCGGATTGAGCAGGAATCGGTATACGGCTTGAAGCACAAACGCGTCCGAATATGACGTGTTATTTTTTATGACAATCTTGCTGATAACTCGGTTGTCAGAAACAAATCTATAAGCACATACCCAGATTATGATTACAACGGCAATTATCGCCAGAAACAAGAAAAAGTTATTCACCGTCCATCCCTCCGATTTATTTCGCGTTTAAGTAAAACGATAATATAGAACATAACCGCCACCGTGAAGAACGCTATTGACATCATTATCGACGGTATATCTGAAACGCTGATATGTCCGCGCTCAGAGGCTCCGATCAGCCCGTAGCCGTACAGTACGCCGATAATAGCCGCAGCCCACGGAAATAGTTTAAAATAGCATTCCTTGACACGTTCCCAAATAGCGAGAACATAAAGCAGAATGTTTTCAATCATTTTTTATCAGTCCTTTCTCTTTTAATCTTTGAATTTCTGTTTCATATCTAGACTTTGATTTGTAAAACGGACAGCTCTTGTCTTTCCTGTACCAGAAGTCATTATTCCTGAGGCACTGACACGCTCCCGATTCATTCGCGAAACAGTCACGCTTATCACAGCTCGGCTTTATAGCTGTAGAGGGTTTACGCCCCATTGTGTTCACCTCTCGGAGCAGAGGCTTGAGCTGCTGTTGTAATAAGTTCATCAAACGGAATATGAATGACTTTACTCATATTTAAAAGGTCATCGAGCGTTATTTCTCCCGGCTTATGCTTGATCCGTTTATTGCCGGTGCCGTAAGATGAAAAAGCTCGAGCTTTTAATTCATGCTCCGATACATCCTTTCTGATCGCCGCCGCAAGAATCGCGTTTATAAAGTTGAATTTGATAGCTTCAGTCTGTGTGCGTCTTACCTTTGGCATAGCTCCACCTCCTTTACGGTTTATAAAATATTTCTAAATCTCAACCGCTATATATGTGATTGATTTACCAGGTCTCTTCCGTCTAAGCCTAATTAATTCCCGACGCACATCTTTTATTCTGTGATAAAGTTTCGCGTCTTTTATGCTGCCGAATTCATCAAATCCAAATGTATCTCCTAAATAAAACGTTGTGGTAGGTTCGCTTTCACCTTTATACGTAACCGACCTTTGAATTACATACATAAACTTCACCCTTTCTCAAAAAATATGTTTCTTGGCTATTTCCGCCTTGAAATGAATGAAACTGCTATAATTGTGAAACATATCATAGCTGTAATAATAACCCCTTCCATAATCTCGCCTCCTTGTGTCGTCTTTTGTAAAATACATCAGTCAGCAAAAATTCGCGGGTCAACTTTGAGTGCATTACAAATACTGAGGAACTCTTCCGCTGTAATTTTGCGTGTTAATTTTAGAATGCGCGAAATACTATCTGCGGACATTCCTGTTTCTTTGCAAAGAAAGGCTTGTTTAATTCCCTTCTCCTCAATATACTTTTTAAGCTTTTCGTTTACTCCCATCATCATCTCTCCTTCCTACATTTTGTAGACTTCTCGTATATTATAATCTGCATTTTGCAGAATGTCAATACTTTTTTTCGAAAAAAATCTACATTTTACAGAAATAACTCTTGACAATGTAGAATTATATATTTATAATAAAAACATATACAAAACAGCTAAAGAGAGGGGAATTAGATGTCTAGGGAACATATAGCCAAGGTGTTGAAGAATTTAAGACTTAAAAACAATTTAACGGCACAACAAGTCGGGAAAATGATTGGCAAGTCAGGAAAAACAGTATCAGCTTGGGAAAACAATCACGGTCAACCTGACGCAGAAATATTAATCAAATTATGTGATATCTATAATGTTGACGACATACTAAGAGAATTTAGAGAGGATACTCGTCCGTCATTAGTATTAAATGAGCATGAACGGCAACTAATTATTTCGTATCGTAAACAACCTTCTATGCAAGACGCAGTTGACCGATTACTCGGAATGACTGATGAATCAAAAAAAGTAAACAAAAAACGCGCCTAGATATAGACGCGTCGGAAAAATAATAATACTTGAATGATTAATTTGAAAGGAGTTCTAATAATGAAATGTTCAAAGTGCGGAAGTGAAAATGTTACAGTTCAGGTTGTAAATGAGGTGGAGTTAAAAAAAGCTCATCACGGAGTAATATGGTGGCTTTTTTGGGGTTGGTATTGGGTTCCTATTAAATGGTTATTTCTTACGTTGCCAGCTTTAATCGTAAAGATATTTGGACATAAGAAACAAAAGGTTGTTAACAAAACAGCAAGTAAGGCAATTTGCCAAAATTGCGGTAATACTTGGAATGTTTAATTGAGGATTTATATGTCACAACAGTATACAAGAGAAAAGAAGGGAAGTAGTCTAATTGATTTCCCCGAAAGTTATGTTGTTATAGATCTTGAAACAACAGGACTTAATGCTAACTTTGATGATATCATTGAGGCGGCAGCCTTAAAGATATGTAACGGAGAAGTAACCGACACGTATCAGTCATTTATTAATCCCGGCTATGCGATTCCTGATTTTATAACCGAGTTAACAGGCATATCTGACGATATGGTAAAAGACGCTCCACTCATTAATGTGGTTCTGCCTCAGTTTATGAATTTTTTGGGAGATAGTATTATCGTCGGGCATAATGTGAATTTTGATATAAATTTCATATATGATAATCTTGAAAAAATTAATTGTCCGGCAATTCAAAATGATTTTATTGATACGCTGAGATTGTGTCGAAAACTGTATAAACAAATGTCCCATCATAGATTAAGTGATATGGTTGAAGCTTTGCAAATACCTGTCGATACAATGCACCGCTCTTTATCAGACTGTTATAGTTGCTTAAGCGTTTTCAAAAATTGCTATAATGAAGCAATAAGACAATATGGCTCAGTTCAAGAATTTCAGAAATCTTTTAAACCTCATTCAAATAGGCGAAACGGAATTGATATTTCTTCAATTGTCGCAGAAACTGAAAATTTCGACGAAACACATCCTTTGTATAATAAAGAATGTGTTTTCACAGGAACATTAGACCGAATGAAGCGTGCAGTTGCTATGCAGTATGTTGTTAATTTTGGAGGTTTAATCGGGAAGAGCGTTACAAAAAGAACCAACTATTTGATTCTTGGGAACAATGATATGTGCAAGTCTATTAAAGACGGTAAAAGTACAAAACACAAAAAAGCTGAAGATCTTAAGCTCAAAGGACAGGATATTGAAATAATTTCAGAACAGACCTTTTATGATATGCTTGAAATGTAAATAAAAAACGCCCGTCAGTGCGGGAACACTAACGGACGTTCTGGATAGATAGCGGAGCGAACTCAACTAAATAACCATAGCAATAGTATTATAGTCGATTTTTGCCCCGCTGTCAATTGTTATTTGATAAGGGGTGTTTTTATGTCAAAAAATATGCCGAAGGTATCAAAACTGCCCTCGGGACGTTGGCGTGCCCGGGCGTATGACTATACCGACGAAAAGAAAGTCCGTCATTATAAATCTTTCACGGCGGACACAAAAACAGAGGCTATCCTTGCGGCGCTTGAATATGAACCGAAAGCGGCGGTGCGTAGTTATTCGGATCTGACGTTGTCCGGGGCATATGAGCGTTACATAGATACGCGTTCTAATACTCTGTCACCGTCCACAATCGCGGAGTACCGCCGTCAGCGGAAGCGGGATTTCCCTAAATTAATGCCAATGAAGCTCAAGGATATTTCTCCCGAGCTTGTTCAAACAGCGGTCAACGAGGCGGCTCAGACTTCTTCTCCGAAAACTGTCAGGAATATGCACGGGCTGTTACATAAGGTTTTGAAGTGCTACGCTCCGCAAATTATTCTTAATACGGACTTACCACAAAAAAACAAGCCTAAGATTTATGTACCGACGTCAGAGGAAGTAACCGCTGCTTTGAAAGCTTCAGATGAATGGACGAGGGTACCTATATTGCTCGCGAGCAGAGGCAGCTTGAGAAGGTCGGAGATTTGCGCACTTACTCCCGAGGACATCACGGACATTGGCGTTGTGGTAAATAAGGCTATGGTTAAGGACGAAAGCAAGCAATTTGTTATAAAGCCGCCAAAAACCGCCGCAGGATTTAGGACGTGTCGATTGCCGCCTGATGTTTTAAAAGAGGTGAGAGCCTGGAAACATTTCGGCGTTTCGCCTGATAAGTTGGAAAAAAAGTGGCAAGCAGTCAAAAAGTCGGCGGGATTGTGTTTTAAATTTCACGCGTTCCGGCATTACTGGGCTAGTCTGTTAATCGCAAAAGGAATTCCCGATCAGTATATTGCCGCTGACGGCGGGTGGTCGTCGGTCGCTATGGTACAGGAAGTTTACGGTCACGCTTTGCGAGATAAGCAAAATGAGTTTGGTGACAGAATTGTAAATATTTTTTCGCAAGAGTTCTCTGTTGTCGAGGGTGGTAAGGACGAAAAAGAGAAAAAGGCGTAAAAAAGCCTTGTAACATAAAAATGTTGCAGGGCTGATATTATGACAATTTCGTGGCAAGAACGTGGCAAGAATTTTTATTTTGTGGCAAAAATAATTTTCTGTACGCAAAATAATTTTGCTGTGCACAAAACAAAAAACCCAGTATTTAAGCGAGTTTCACGTAGAATCCCGATAAATACTGGGTTTTCCCTTTGGTCGAGGTGACAGGACTTGAACCTGCGGC
>CACYDB010000071.1 GCA_902773035.1 uncultured Ruminococcus sp.
ACGGCGATCGCCTTGCCGCCGTAGCTTTTCATCATCTTCATACACGGAACGTCGGAGAGTCCGTCGCCGATGTAGACCATATTCGTGAACGGAATACGCTTGCTGTCGTCGGGCATCGAGCGATTGAGGTCAAAGTCGTTGGAAACGTCCAGCACTCCCTTGTTTATGCGGTAGATAAACTGGGTTTTGTTGGTGTAGTTAACGGCTGTCTTTGCCCATACGGCAACGCCGTCGCTGTCGTAGAGGTACTCGCAGGCGAAGATGTTCTTGAACTCGCCGCTTATCGCGGTGCCGTCGATAATCTCCTTCATACCTGAGGAAATTACGTAGTGCTCGATTCTCGCGCCCTGCTCCTCGCCGAACTTATTGATCCGCTGAAACCAGTCCTTAACCCCCGGGAAAAACTCGATTTCCCTGCCGTTCTCCTCAAGCCTTGAACGCTTGAGGGGAATGTTTTTTTCGCGGGAGATTTTTATTGCGGCGTACATATACGCGAGCACGGAATCCATCTTCTCGCGCCGCTGAACCTCGTTTGTAAAATCCCAGAACTCGCTGACCTTGATGCCCATACTGGGTATGAAGCGGTAGTTCTGCATATCCTTGGTGCAGAGGGTTTTATCGAAGTCGTACATTATCGCAATAATCGGTTTGCTCATTGTTTTATCCCTTGTATTCCTTGATTTCTATGCTCTTGATTTTGATATCCTTTTTAGGCTTATCGCTCTCGTCAGTCTTGGCGGCGGCGATTTTGTCAACAACCTTCATTCCGTCGATAACCTGACCGAATACGGTATGACCCGCGTCACCCGCGTTGTATGCGCCGTCGAGGCTCGGGTTACCGCCGTTCTCGTTGTAGAGAGCCTGAATCTGCTCGGGTACAACGTCGGCGTCGTAGCAGGAGGTTCCGAAGTATTTGAGAATCTGCGGAATCTGCGCGCTGTCGGTAGCGTACTGCTTGATCTGGGACTTTACGCTCGCCCAGTTCTTTTTCATTGTTTCAAAGCCGCCGTCAGCCTTGAACTTCTCGGCGGATCTCTGGTTAATGAAGAACTGGCTGCTGTTTGTATCCTGACCGCTGTTCGCCATAGCGACTGAGCCGCGGATATTGTTGAGCTTGTCGCAGAACTCGTCCTCAAAGGCTGAGCCGTAGGAGCTTGTGCCGCCTGTGCCGTTCTGATTCTCGTAGTCGCCTGTCTGAATCATAAAATCGTCGATTACGCGGTGGAAAATCACGTCGTTATACTTGCCGTCTTTGGCGAGGTTGATAAAGTTCTCGACGGTTTTGGGCGCGTACTGCGGGAAAAGACGCAGGGTGATGTCGCCCATTGTGGTATGGATAACCGCGATATTCTCGCCCTTTGACGGCTTGTCGAGCTGGAAGCCGTACTTCTCATTTTCAGCGTAGGTGATCTGGGGATTGAGGTCGCATTTTGAAAGGTCGATCCCCGACTTTTTGAGGTCGTCAACCGCGGGGCTTACGCTCTTCTCAGCCTCGGTAGCGGAGGTCTTTGCGGAGCTTGTTTCCGTTTTCTTGTCTCCGCAGGCGGTGAGCGCGAATGCGGATGATGTAATTACCGCCGCGGCGAGAACTGCGGAGAGTATTCTCTTAACTTTCATATAGACATTCCTTTCATATAAACTTACCTTTTTATTGTATTACAAATCCGCGCAAAAAGCAATAGTAAGCGCTGAATATTGCCGACCGAAATTACGCCGATAGTTACGAGTCGAACTATTCGGCGCTTGCTGTAGTAATAAAGCGTAGTTTTTAAACATATTATTGAGAGAAACGGAGGAATATCAATGTCATATTTTTTACCAGAGGGCGAGCTTATAAATACGGAAGAAAATCAGCTGTACATAAATAATCCCGACAAGCTCAGAGAGGCGATGTCAAAACGCAGGATACTTGAGGCGCGAGCCGAGACCTGCGACCGCGAGCACAATCTTCATTTGAGGCTCGGCGATATGAACGCCGTCATTCCGCGCGAGGAAGGCGCTGTCGGAATACGCGAGGGTACCGTGAGGGACATCGCGATAATCTCGCGCGTAAACCGTCCCGTATGCTTTGTGGTCACGGATATAACCGAGGACGGCGACGGCGAGCCTCTTGCGGTACTTTCACGCGCGCAGGCGCAGAGGATTTGCTGTGAAAATTACATCGACACGCTTATTGCGGGCGACGTCATAGACGCGAAGGTCAGCAGGCTGGAAACTTTCGGCGTATTCGCCGACATAGGCTGCGGGATCGCGGCGCTGATGCCGATCGATACGATTTCCGTGTCGAGAATCGAGCATCCGAGGGAACGCTTCACCGCGGGAATGAACATCAAGGCGGTTATAAAATCAATCGACGGCGGACGGATAAGCCTGAGCCACAAGGAGCTGCTCGGCACATGGGAGCAGAACGCAGCGAGGTTTTCTCAGGGAGAAACAGTCACGGGAATCGTGCGCAGCGTCGAGAGCTACGGCTCATTTGTCGAGCTCGCGCCTAACCTCGCGGGACTTGCCGAAACACGCGACGGGATCACCGAGGGTATGCGCGTCAGCGTTTACATCAAAAGCATAATCGAGCGAAAAATGAAAATCAAGCTCATTATAATCGACGCCTTTGACGACCGTGAACCGCCAAAAACGCCGGAATATTTTATAAGCTCGGGTCATATAGACAGGTTTGTGTATTCGCCCGAGGAGTGTCCGAGGCTGATTATGACCGAATTTGAATGAAAAGGGGGCTGTCAGATGACAGCCCTCGCTTAATTATTTAGTAATTTACTTTGGATTTTATTGATCTCACGCTCGGTAACGCCGCAGCTGAGCAGATAACTCTCCGCGCTGCCGTACTCGGACTCAATATATTTGAACATCTGGTACATCGCCTCACGCGGAGTATAAAGGAACGGGTGGTTGACAATCAGCTGTCCCTTGTCATTTTTGAGGAAGCTTCCCCACTGCTTCATAATATATTTGAACCTCGGCTTGAGCATAGTGCGGCTGATACAGTAATCAAAGGCTATATCGCTGAGCGCGACTCCCGAAATAGCCAGCACAAGTGCCGTCGGCACGCCTGTTCTGTCCTTGCCCGCGTTACAGTTGTACTGAACGATTCCGTCTGTATTCGCGAGGTGGAAGAAAATATCTCTCAGCCAGCCCTTGTAGCTCTCGAGCCACGTGA
>CACYDB010000072.1 GCA_902773035.1 uncultured Ruminococcus sp.
ACCGCCTGAAACGAGCTTATTGCCACGCTTGATAAGGCCGTCGGCGAGAGCCTTACAGTTCTTAACGATCTGCTGAGCGTACTCCTTGAACTCAGGCTTCATAGCCTCGCCGAAGCATACAGCCTTAGCGGCGATCGTATGCATAAGAGGGCCGCCCTGAGTACCGGGGAATACAGCCTTATTGATATCCTTGGCGTACTTTTCCTTCATCAGAATAAGACCGCCGCGGGGACCTCTGAGGGTCTTGTGAGTTGTAGTTGTAACAAAATCGCAGTAAGGAACGGGATTCGGATGAGCTCCGCCTGCAACCAGACCCGCGATATGAGCCATATCTACCATAAGATAAGCTCCGACCTCGTCCGCGATCTCACGCAGACGCGGGAAATCTATAATTCTCGGATAAGCGCTCGCGCCGGCAACGATAAGCTTAGGCTTACATTCCTTAGCGGTTTCGAGCACCTTGTCGTAATCGATGTAATGAGTTTCGGGATCAACGCCGTAAGCCACGAAGTTATAATATTTACCCGAAATGTTGACAGGCGAGCCGTGTGTAAGGTGACCGCCCTCGTTGAGATTCATACCCATAACGGTATCGCCGGGCTCGAGCATAGCGAAGTAAACCGCCGTATTAGCCTGAGCGCCCGAGTGAGGCTGAACGTTACACGCCTCAGCGCCGAAAAGCTTGCAGGCTCTGTCACGCGCGATGTTCTCAACAACGTCTACGCACTGGCATCCGCCGTAGTAACGCTTGCCGGGAAGACCCTCGGCGTATTTGTTGGTAAGTACGCTGCCTACAGCCGCCATAACAGCCTCGCTGACGATATTCTCGCTGGCGATAAGCTCAAGATTTCTTCTCTGACGGGCAAGCTCCGCTTCAATAGATTCGGCGACCTCAGGGTCAACCTTCTTTAAAAGCTCGATATTTGCCATTTCTTTCATTTTGCATTACTCCTTATCTTTCTTTTACCTTTATAATAAACTTTCCTATAGCTGATTTGTTTGGGCTTCAAGCACCCTGTCAATGAGGCTGTACATATCCTCAAGCGTTGTAACGCGCCCCGCTTCATTACGAAAGCCCGCGGCTCCGCGGAAGCCCTTGAGGTACCACGCGATCTGCTTTCTGGACTGCAGCATACCCATTCTCTCGCCCTTGTAGGAGCACACAAGCTCAATATGCTTACGCATGATCTCAAGCTTTTCCTCCGCGCGGGGCGGTTCAATTATAATTCCTTTATCGAAATATTCGTTAAGTATCTTAAAAATCCACGGATTACCCAGAGCGGCTCTGGCGACCATAACGCCGTCGCAGCCTGTGTAGCCGAGCATTTTCTCAGCGCTTTTTATATCCCTGACGTCGCCGTTTCCTATGACGGTAACGTCAACGGCTTGCTTTACAGCCTTTATTATATCGAGGTCGCACTGACCTGAATAATACTGCTGACGCGTTCTGCCGTGGACGATAACAGCGTCGGCGCCGTTCTGAGCGCAGATCGAAGCGACCTCAACGGCGTTGATATGCTCGTCGTCAAAGCCCTTGCGGATTTTAACGGTCACGGGAATATCGACCGCGTTCTTCATAGCGTATACTATCTCGCCGCAGAGCTTCGGATTCTTCATCAGAGCCGAGCCTGTGCCGTTGTTCGCTATTTTGGGAGCGGGACAACCCATATTTATATCTATTATATCGGCTCCGGCGTTTTTTGCAAGCTTAGCCGCGTTCGCCATTAAGGCGGGCTCGTTGCCGAAAAGCTGGATACCGCAGGGATGTTCATTTGGTGAGAGCTCCATAAGCTCGAAGCTCTTTTTATCATTGAAGCTCAGAGCCTTGGCGGAAACCATCTCGCTTTCGCCGTAGCCCGCGCCGAAGCCTCTGCATACCTCGCGGAAGGCTCTGTCCGTAATTCCCGCGAGAGGCGCGAGACTTACGACCGACTTTATCTCTACATTTCCGATTTTCATTTATCGTCTCGGATTCTGATCCATATATGAGCTGTACTTTCTGGCGCTGTAATAATCATCGTTCAGCAGATGCTTCTGCTGACCTGTTATTCTGTTGCCCTCGCTGTAACGTCTTTTACCCGCGCCGCCCATATAATGAGTTTTGTTGCTGATCACAACGATCACTATAGTCAGCACGCCGATAATTACGCACGCCCAGCTCGCGAGTCCGTATGTCATATCTCCGTCGTCGCCGAGGTCTGTGCTGACCGCCGTAGGCTCCTCGTCAACGGGAGCCGAGGGCAAATCCTCATAATCCTGAATAGCGGCGATAACCTTTGTCTGACGCTCGGTGGGTGCTTCTGTCTCCTCCTCTGTCTCCTGCTCAGTCTGAGGATCGGTCTCAGGCTCGTATTCGGTCTGAGGATCGGTCTCAGGCTCGGGCTCAGTCTGCGGCTCTGTTTCGGGAGCGGCTGTAGGAGCCTCTGTAGGAGCTTCTGTTTCGGGCGCGGCAGTGGGAGCCTCTGTCTCAACCTGAGCCTCGGTGTAGACGGGATCGCCTTCTCCTTCGTCCTCGGGCTCGGCAAACGCGCAGAAGCTGTACGAGAATAACAGCGTGAAAATTGTCGCGAAAAGTATCAGTTTATACTTGAACTTCATAGATAAAACTCCAAAATACCCATTTTAACAACCTACATTATAGCAAACTATGTTTTATTTTGCAAGACTTGGGCGAGAGCTTTACCGAATAATTTTCCCGAATACCTCGCTTCGTCGAGCGTATTCGCGTCTGTTCCGAACTCAACAAGCAGAGAACCGCTGTTAATATTCATATTATAAGCGAAGTTTCCGAAGTCGAGCGGACGCGTCATTCCGCCGTAGTCCGCCTCACATTTTTGCTGTAATTTCAGGGCAAAGCGGAGATTATAATTCCAATTTGGAAAATTAAACGAACCGTCCTCGTCATATCCGCTCATAATCATAATCTGAGCGCCCTTCTTCCCCTTATATGTAAAGGTCGGCTTGATTTTATAATCATCAGCTCCTATAGCGTCTCGGTGAATATCCAGCGTGACCTTGATTTTCGGGTACTTTTTAATATATGAATAGACTGTCTCACGGCTTCTGGCATAGCTTCCCGTATACGCGGCGTCGTGCTCGGTGGTGTCATGAACGACTCCTATCCCCTCTTTTCTGAGGGCTTTCGCGATTTCCTCGCCGACCTGAGTCACGTTATACCGCTTATCGCTCGTCCTCGGGTAATAGTCGGAATAGTAATAGCCCACGTCGCAGTCGAGATAGCTCTCGCTCGTGTGGGTGTGATAGATTAGCACCTGAACGTCATCGCTGTCATCGAGCTTAAAGCCGAGGGGATTGTTTAGGCTTTTGCCGATATTAAGCTCAAAGTCGGTGTTGTTCTTGACATAAAAATTTTCATATTTATCGCCGCCCGCTGTGTACTGCTTGGTGTAGACGGGATATTTTTTCGCTTTTTTATGATCCGAAAAGGTGTTGTAATACGCTTCAGAGAAGGATGACGAGGTAACGGGAGGAGCCGTTGTTTCCTCAACTTTATTTTTCTTATTGGGAATTTTCTTTTTCGCGGGGATCCTGACGGTCGAGTTAAGACTGCCCTTTGAGAGCGTCAGCGAGGCGGCGGCTATCACAGCCTCGTCGGCTGAGAAGCACCGGGGGATCCTCGCGCATACGCAGGTAACAGCCACAGCGATCAGGACAAACGACATCGCGCAGTATAAAACATTTTTAAGCTTCAAACAATCACCGGCTTTCATACTTCTCTGAAATCATATGCGGACAAAGCCTCCGATATGTTAAGGCTATACCGCGTAATTTACGGCGACCGCCCTAAATCAGCGCTTCAATGGTGCTCAGATCGACCTCGGTCTGTAAAGCTCGGTTGAGCGACAGCGATACAAGACGGCTCGCTCTGTCAATGAGCAAATCAATCTCCTTTGGAGTTACGACCATCGTGCTGCCGCGGGGACTTAACAGCTTTTTAAGCTCGCCCGAGGTTTTCTCATCCTCGATTCTGAGCAGATCGGACACAAGCGTCAGCGAGTCAACGACTGTCGGAACTCCTATGGCGATCACAGGCACGCCCAGGGTGTCACGGTTGATTTTACGGCGATGATTTCTGACCCCCGCCCCGGGTGAGATACCCGTATCGCTTATCTGAACCGTCGTGCCGAGCCTGCTCACTCTGCGTGAGGCGAGCGCGTCAATTACCACAACGGCGTTCGGCTTTACGTTTCTGACAATACTCTCGATGTACTCCGAGGTTTCAATTCCCGTCTGACCCGTTACTCCCGTGCTCAGAACCGCGACGGGTCTGAGGTTGTCAAGTCCCGTACTGCGCGCGAGCTCTCCCGTTATATGACGTGTCGCGAGAACCCTCGAGGCGCTTTTGGGACCTAGAGCGTCGGGCGTTATTTCGGTATTACCGAGACCGCATACGAGCACAAGCCCGTTGACGGGGAGAAGTCTGCGGATCTCTCTCCCGATTATCTCAACCCTCGCGTCATTTACGGGGAAATTATCGGTCATCGCGGGAATATCTATCGTGATATATGTCCCCTGCTCTTTTCTCAGCTTTACTCCCGCGCGGTGATTCTTTACGACGAGACGCGTAATCTCCGTTCCGTTTTCTTTTCGAGTTTTGAGCTCCACGCCCTGAACATCCTCGCCCGCGAGCTCCCGCGCCTCAACCGCGAGGTCGGTTCTTTTCTCCATAAGCTTCAACCCCTTCTCAATTATTTTGGCATTAAAAAGCGCATAAATACATTGATTTTCACTTTACTTTTACGTCTGTTGCTGATATAATTATATTGGTGATTTATATGAAGAAACTGGCATCCGTAATCACAGGAATAATCCTTATACTTTCGATAGCGGCGTATCCCGCCTACAGCGCTGAGGTAAGCGCTCCGCAGAAGGTTTCGCCGAAGGTTATTTCTCCCCGTAAAAACTTAACAAAAAGAGCGAAGGACTCATCAAAAGAGCTCCCCTCAAGCTACAGCTCGCGCGACCTCGGCTTCTGCTCAAGCGTAAAAGACCAGGTCGGACAGATTTGCTGGGCTTACGGCTCGCTGTCATCATATGAAAGCTTTATGCTCAAAAACAACCTCTACACCGCTGACTACGATCCCTCGATTCTCGATCGGTGGGGCGCGAACTCAGGCGGCGACAGAGGCTGGATGAGAAATCTCAGAGAAGCGGGCTCAACATACATACCCATCGGCAACTTCACAAGCTGGCAGGGACCTCTCTCTCAGGAGGGCGATACCGTTAAATACGGCGTTACCGACATCTCCTACTTTACAAAAGGCGACAACGAATATATCAAGCGCGCGATTATGGAATCAGGCGCCGTAACCGCGAACCTGATGGACTACAGCCGCGGCTATTCAACAGACAGATGCTCCTACTGCATTACCGACAAAATCAACCACAACTCAGGTCATACGATTTCGGTAGTAGGCTGGGACGACAACTACAGCAAGGAGAATTTCGACGGAAACTATATGCCTAAAAATAACGGCGCGTGGCTCTGCAAGAACAGCGCGGGTCAGCACCTCAACAGCTTAGGCGGTTATATGTGGGTATCCTATGAGGACTACTACCTGTTTTCAAGCGAGGAATACGACCCGAGCTTCAGCATAGACAAAATCAGGGAGATCGGCGAAGACGACCATCTGTATCAGAACGAAATCTACGGCGCTACCTACGAGTTCAACTACATCCCCGAGGACGATCTGACCTACTTCAACGTGTTCGACTTTTCCGAAAACGGAAACGTTCTCGAAAAAGTAGTTTTTGAAACGCTCGCGCTCGGAGCCGATTACAAGATATACGCGGCTGAGCTCGACGAGGACGGCAAGCCCGTTTCCGACAAGGCTCTCTGGACTGAGCTCGGCTCGGGAAAGGTTGGGCACAACGGTTACATCTCCTGCGATACGGGCAACAAGATCCTCAGACGCGGCAAGGTCGCCATAGGCGTTGAGCTCGACACAAGCTCAACCCTATCCGAAAACTGCCTCGGCGTCAGCGAATGGCTCAGGATCGCCGAGACCTCGACAATGTTCTTTATCGACCCTGTCGAAAAGGGAATGTCCTATGTTTTATACAGCGGCGGAATGACCGACGTCAAGGATTATTACGCCGACAAGCTGGACGACGATATAGGCGGCGCGCTTGTTATCAAGGCGATCACAAACGAAAAGACCGACGCAAGCTTCCTTGGCGACGTTGACCTCAACGGCGACGTCAACATCAAGGACGTAACGGCTCTGCAAAAATACCTCGCGCAGATTATAACTCTGCCCACAGACGCCGTTCTCAACGCGGACTTCAATCAGGACGGCAAAATCAAAATCACCGACGCTACGGCGATAAGTAAAATGCTGGCAAAAATCGAATAACATTATAAAAACCGCGGGCAGAAAAATCTGCCCGCTTTCTTTATAAAACGCTCTCCGTATACTCAACGGCGCAGTAGCCGCTCACTCCGCCATAGCTTGTCCTCGCCCAGAAGCAGCCCTCGCTCTCACACAGCTCGCTGACATAAACCCTCGTATTCTCGGGCAGAACGTCAAGCAC
>CACYDB010000073.1 GCA_902773035.1 uncultured Ruminococcus sp.
CCGAGGCTTCCGGTGGTTCCGGGATGCTCGGCAAGGATCTTCTTACCGACTTCCGTAGTCTCTGAAGGTGAAGGAACTACGGATGCTCCGTATGTACGCATTACTTCGCGGCGGAAAGGCTTCTGCTCGTAAGAAACCTTAACCATGAATACCTTGCAGTCAAGATCGAAGTATGAGCAAGCCATGGAAAGAGCTGTTCCCCACTGACCTGCACCGGTCTCGGTGGTAACGCCCTTGAGGCCCTGCTTCTTGGCATAGTAAGCCTGAGCGATAGCGGAGTTGAGCTTGTGGCTTCCGCTGGTGTTGTTGCCCTCGAACTTGTAGTAGATCTTGGCGGGTGTGCCGAGAGCCTTTTCAAGACAGTAGGCTCTTACGAGGGGCGCGGGACGGTACATCTTGTAGAAATCACGGATCTCCTGAGGAATGTCGATATAGGGAGTGTCGTTATCGAGCTCCTGCTTTACGAGCTCCTCGCAGAAGATTCCGCTCATTTCCTCGGCTGTGAGGGGCTGACCTGTGCCGGGATTCAGAAGCGGCGCGGGCTTGTTTTTCATATCAGCCCTGAGGTTATACCACTGCTTCGGGATTTCGTCCTCGCTTAAATAAATTTTATAAGGGATTTTGTTTTCTGACATGGTAGTTACTCCTTTATGTTAATTTTATTAGGTTCTTTTATTAGGTTCTTTTATTAGGTTCAAAATAAAAAATCCTGTCCCTGCATAAAAATGCGGGGACAGGAATAATCCTGCGGTGCCACCCTGCTTGACGCGTTATTATGAACACGTCCGCTCGGTACGTACTGACATACGCTGACTCTTGATCACGGATAGTCAACCCGTCTCACATACTCTGACTAAGCATTTCTGTTCGCCCTCAGAAGCCCATTCAACTCTGCTTTCTCTACCGCGCTCCCACCATCCGCGGCTCTCTTGGAGAGAAGATTCAAAGCCTACTCACTCTTCCTCATCGGTTTACCCTATTTTATACCCGAAATTTTAAAATGTCAATACTTTTTTTGATAATTTTTAACAATAGGCTAAAATATAAAGATTTTTCACACTTGTAAAGCTGCGGGCAAAATGGTATAATTTTGTCATATTAGAAAGGGAGAAACGCTATGAAAATCACCGCTCTGACTGAAAACACAACACAGCTCGACCTGCCTGTTGAGCACGGCTTGAGCCTGTATATCGAGGCTTGCGGACATAAGATTTTGTTTGATATGGGTCAGACGGATTTGTTCGCGAAGAACGCAGAGGCTCTCGGGATCGACCTTAAGGAAATTGAAATCGCGGCTCTGTCGCACGGTCACTACGACCACGGCGGCGGGCTGAAAGCATTTCTTGAAATCAATAAAAAAGCTCCCGTGTATCTGAGCGGGTACGCCTTTGAGCCGTACTACAACGGTACGGAGAAATATATCGGGCTTGACAAGGCGCTGGAGAATAATCCGCGGTTTATCCTGACCGACGACGTTACCGAGATATGCGAGGGAGCGACTTTATTTTCTTATAAAGAAATAAACAAGCTCGTAGACTTCGGCTCGGCAGGGCTGAATAAGGTTCAGAACGGCAGGCTTGTTCCCGACGACTTCCGCCACGAGCAGTATCTTCTGATTGAGGAAAGAGGCAAAATGGTACTGTTCAGCTCGTGCTCACACAACGGGATAATAAACATTGTCAGCCGCTTTAAGCCCGATGTGTTTATCGGCGGCTTTCACTTTACAAAGCTCACCGCGGGAGAAACTCTCAGGGTGTACGCGGAAACGCTCGACAGCTTTGACACGATGTACTACACCTGTCACTGTACGGGAGTGGAGCAGTATGATTTTATGAAAAAATATATGAGCAACCTCGAATATTTTTCCGAGGGTCAGACGATAGAAATATAAAAGATCGGGTAAACAATGTCACAGCAAGATGACGTTGTTTACCCGACTTAAAATTTTAAATAAAGAAACTTTCGTCCACTATGTCGAAGCTTCCCTCGCCGGACGCCTTTGAGCCGTCCTTGAAGGTTACGGTATAGGTCGCCTTATTGACCGTATCAGTGCCCTTGTCAACGCAGGTGAACAGACCGTTTTTGTTGACCGTGATAACATCCTTGGGGCCTGCCGTAAAGGTGAAGCTGTACTCGCTTTTCTTGTATTTTACGGTTGTGAGCTTGCCGTTGATATAACTGTCTACGACCATACCCTTGATATCGACCTCATCTCCCGCTGAAACAAGCAGCTCGTAGAAGATGCCCTCGTTATCGAGCGCTCTGTTAGCCTCAAAAACCTCGGCGTCAGTCGCCTTTATAACATTGAGGGTAATTGTACCGATTTTTGTCTTAGCCGCCTTGCCGCGCTTTTCGTATACATACGCCTTTGTCTTGCCTGTTTTAAGGGCGTATAGCTCGACTGCCTTCGGAGTGAGGGCGGTCTTTTTTGTACCGCGCTTGGCGATTACCGATGTATCGAGGATTTTTACGCTGTAAACACCGTTTGAATGGTAGTTCTTGATCGCTTCGCCCAGCTTGAGCGAGCCTCCCTCGGTGAGATTATAGGATAAGATGTGAGGATTGTACTTGAGAGTGCTTTCCCTGAGCTTCTTCTTGACTGACGCCTTGAAGTCGCCGACAGTCACCTTGAAGGAGCCGATAAGCTTGCCCTTGATGTACGCCTTGACGGTCGCGTTACCCTTTTTGAGACCCTTGACGGTATAGGTCGCCTTGCTGCCCTCAGAGATATAGTGCTTGATTTTCAGCTTTGCGGAGCTGTATTTTAGCTTGTAGGAATGGATGTACGGATTCTTGATCGTAACAAGGCGCGAGGTCTTGAGGTTGAGCTTCTGATCCGACATCTTGACCGTCTCGTACTTTTTGACGGTGATTCTGTATTCCCTGCTGACCGTTGTATCGCCGTTTTTGTAGAGCTTTATCGTAACGGGTGAGGCGGTAGGCTCCTTGGACTTGACCGCAAGCCAATAGCTGCTGTCCTCGTTAGATGAGTCTACGGTGATGTTGCCGTTGTTGTCCTCGACCTCGCAGGTGTAGGAATCGAGAGGATCCTTGTTGAAGCTGAGGTTGAGCGTTTTATACTGGAGCATTGTTTTCTCAGTCGGCTTAACCGCTGCCGAGGCGGTGGTTGAGACGGCAAAAGCTGCGCAGATCATCAGCGCGGACAATAACAAAGCTATGTGATTTTTTAACCTTTTCATATCAGATTTCTCCTTTCGCGGTTTCATAAACG
>CACYDB010000074.1 GCA_902773035.1 uncultured Ruminococcus sp.
AGTTCACATAAGACCTCTCGCCTTTATCGGCAGGCATACGCTGATAATTTATCTTGTTCATCAGCCGCTGATCGTCGGGGCAATCAGTCTTTATCAGATGATCAGATAAAGTCGGTTTTCAAGCATTAATTTACAGCCCGACGGTATTTCCTCATTAAAGGGAAACCGTCGGGCATTTTGCGTTTCAAAATATCGACCTTTATTATCAGGATAAAATGCTTGCATTTAAGCCGCTGATTTGCTACAATGCATTTATAGATAATTTTTATAAATTTTTATAACAAACGAGGTGTTTTTTATGAAAAGCTACTCTATCAAGGCTATTAGCGTTTTATGCGCGATACTGCTGCTCGTAACAGCCGCGTTTACGGCGATTCCCTCAGCCTTTGCGGCTGACAGCACGGTATATCTGCGCGGAACCTTCAACAGCTGGGAAACCTCTCCCCAGTACGCTATGACGCTCGACAGCAACAATCACTACGTTATCACCGTTCACCTCACGAACGGATTCCACGAGTTCAAGGCGGCGACTTCCGACTGGAGTACGTTTCTCGCTCCTGTCGAGGGCAACGAGAATATTACTCTTGACGCGCCCTGCGACGTCACCTTTGTCGCTGATAAGAAAAGCAATTCAATTCAGGCGTTCCCTCATTCATCGCTTGAGAGCGGAGTAAGCAAGGTGGCGCTCAAATCAAAGTGGCTGGAGCACAACGACCTTATCCTCATTCAGAAAAACAGCGACGTTTCCTACCAGAGCTCAAAGTCGGGCTATCCCGACACGGCTTACTGGAATATAATTTCTGACGGAAACGGCGGTTTTTATCTGCAAAACTATTCCACAAAGGCATACGCGGCGCTGAGCTCGGGTAATGTCGTATGCGTTGCCAACGTCTCCGACGGCAATACAAGCTGGAGCGTCGATACCTCAACAGGCGGCGCCAGATTTATAAACAAGGCTGACGGCAAATCGGTCATCAATATTGAAGCCCTCTCGGGCAAGGCGGGAGCGGGAGAAATCCCGATGTACTATACAAGCTCTCAATGGGAGTTTGTTTACAACTCTTACGACTATACCCTCCATCCCGACAAGGTGGTTGACACAGGCTACAACGCCTACGCCAACTCCGCGACATCAATTTCATCCTACGCCACGGGCTCAAAGAAAACTTGGACTCAGTCCAAGAACCTCTCGGCTTACCCTGTATTCAAGGCTCAGAACTCGCCTCTCGCGGCGGCTGTGTACAACCTTACGCTCGAAGAAGCTGTCAAGAGCATCAACACCGACAGCTTCGGTCAGGTATTCTACACGGGTACGGCGTGGCAGAAGGTATGGACTCGCGACACCGCGCTCTCAAACCTCTACTCACTCTCGTGGGTATTCCCCGAAATCAGCTACAACTGCGAGCGTGAAAAAATAAAGACAAGCGGTGGAGTTTCCGTATTTGAGCAGGATACCGGCACAGGCGGCTCGTACCCCGTCTCTACCGATAAAATCATCACAATGCTCTCCGTATGGGAGACCTACCTCACCGACGGCAACAAGGAGCATCTGAGCTACTTCTACGACGTTTGCAACAACACTATCAAGCAGGATATGAACGTCGCCTTTGACAATGACGCCGGACTTTTCCGCGGCGAGACCTGCGGACTCGACTGGCGCGACCAGACTTATCCCGACTGGACGAGCGAGACCTATGACAGCGGTCTGAGCGTCATAGCCGAGAGCAAATCAACCTCCGTCAACGCGATCTACTGCCGCGTGCTCGAAATTATGAGCAAGGCGGCTAAGGTTCTCGGCAAGGGCGCGGACGCCGAAAAGGCCTGGGCTAAAATGGCTGAGGACTTAAAGGCTAAGGTCGGCGAAAGACTCTGGAACAAGAATATGGGACAGTACACCGCGTGGGAATATCCCGAGTTTATGGGAAGCGTTCAGGCTGAAAAGACCGACGTTCTCGGCAACGGCTTCGCGCTGTGGTTCGACCTCGGCACAGAGAGCCAGCTCAACAGCATTTGTGAGAATTATCCCCTCGTAAACTACGGCGCGGATACTGTTTATCCTCAGAAGCAGGGCAAGCTCAAGAACGCGAATAAAATCTATCACAACTTCGGCGTATGGCCCGGCTGGGACTCAATCCTTATGGTCGGCGCGGGCTATCACAACAACAAGGCTCTCGCCGAGGAAATCTTCAACTCCAACGTTCGCGGAGCGGCTACCTCTCTGACTCAGAAGGAGGTTATCAACTACCGCACGGGCGAGGGTGTGGAATCAGACCAGCAGCTTTGGTCGATTGCGGGAACTCTCGCGGGCTACTACCGCGTGATGTTCGGTATGAACTACGACGAAAACGGCATTACCTTTAATCCGTACATTCCCTCGTGGATGGAGGGACCCTTTGAGCTGTCGAACTTCAAGTACAGAAACGCGACTCTCAAAATCAACCTCTCAGGCAAGGGCGACAAGGTCAAGAGCTTCAAGGTTGACGGCGCTGAAAAGGATATAAGCTCATACGTATTCCCCGTAAACGCAACGGGCAGTCATACAATCGACATAGAAATGGAAAACAGCGGTACGGAATACAAAATCAACAAGAGCGAGGATAACCTCGTCGTATGTCCCGATATGCCGACAATGACATATTCAAACGGCAAGCTCAGCTGGACTCAACAGAGCGGGCTTAAATACAAGCTCTGGACAGGAAAGGAATACATCGACGTCACGGGCGGCAGCTACACGGTTGACAAAACAGTCTACGGCTGCTACAGCCTTATGGCAGTTTCAAATAAGGGCGTGTGCTCAGAGCTGAGCAAGCCTATTGTCGTAAGCCCCACTCGTATAAAGGTTGAGGCAGAAAACGGTACGGTCGCGAACAGCAGCTATATTTCCTCGGGATATGTTATCGACAAGCGCTCGGCAAGCGCGAAGCTCAGCTTTAATGTCAAAATCACAAAGGCGGGCAAATATCTGCTCAGCGCGGTTTATAACAACCCCGGCGACGCGACCTCGGGCGTAAGCTGCGGTATACGCTCCGTATACGTTGACGGCAAGGATATGGGCTCGCTCGTATTCCCCGAGGTTCAGACCACTAAGAAAGATCAGACGAGCACTCACCTCTCGCTTGACCTAAGCGCAGGAACTCACACGGTCAAGATATTATACGACACTGCTAACTGGTACGACCGCAATATGAGCATAACAAAGAATGACGTCAGCTATAATTATTTCCTCTTTGATTACGTTAAGGCAGGCGAGGAGTTGCCGTCCGAGCCTACGACTCAGCCCGCGACCGAGACTTCTTCAACCGAGCCTTCGAGCGCTGAGCCCACAACAGAGTCATCTGAGCCTACAGACTCGACGGAGGATACATCTACTGAGCCCTCGACGGCTTCAAGGTATCAGCTCGGCGACGTAAACCGCGACGGTAATTTCAACATTAAGGACGCTACCGCCATTCAGAAGTATCTCGCGAAGCTCATCACCTTTGACGACGAGCAGATGAAGCTTGCGGACTTTGACGGCAACGGAGGCATCAGTATCAAGGACGCCACCGCCATTCAGATGAAACTGGCAAAACTCAGCTGATCAATATGCAAAAAGCACTCCGCAAGGGGTGCTTTTTTATGCGCGTTTATGCGATACTATGAAGATGTATGAAGATGAAAACGCTATATCTTCATAGCTGTAAAGTCAGTATTTATGCGGGCTTAAGCCTGTTACTATGAAGATAGAAGATGATTTCCCTGAAAACTATATAAATCCCAAAAAAATATATATGTTATTTTTTTGAAAAAGTACATATTGTGATTTAGCCATCTTTGTGTTATAATCTACTAAGCTATAACAATAAGGAGACTGAGATAAATGAAATTAGGTATTGTAGGTCTGCCGAATGTCGGCAAGAGTACACTCTTTAACGCTATTACAAACGCGGGCGCGCAGTCGGCTAACTATCCGTTCTGTACGATCGAGCCCAACGTCGGAGTAGTAGCTGTTCCCGACAAGCGTCTCGACAAGCTCGCCGAGATGTATGAGCCCGAAAAATACACACCCGCTATGATTGAGTTCGTAGACATCGCAGGACTCGTCAAGGGCGCCTCTAAGGGCGAGGGTCTGGGCAACAAGTTCCTCGCGAATATCCGCGAGTGCGACGCTATCGTTCACGTTGTACGCTGCTTTGAAAACACAGACATAGTCCACGTTGACGGCAGTATTGACCCCGCGCGCGATATTGAGACAATCAACCTCGAGCTGATCCTCTCGGACGTCGAAATGCTCGAGCGCAGAATTGATAAAACTAAAAAGCTCATCAAGGGCGATAAGAAATATCAGGCTCACCTGGAGCTTTTTGAGCGTGTGCTTGAAGCTCTTAACGCAGGCAAGTCGGCGCGTACCGTTGAGGTTGACGACGATGAAAAGGCTATTCTCAGCGAGGTCGCTCTGCTCACAACAAAGCCTATTATCTACGCCGCCAATATGAGCGACGAGGATTTCTCAAACGGCATTGAGGGCAATAAATTCCTCGACATTGTGCGTAAGGTTGCCGCTGAGGAAAACGCGGGAGTTCTCCCGATTTGCGCCGAGATTGAAGCGGAAATCGTCGATATGGACGACGAGGAAAAGGAGGTTTTCCTCTCCGACCTGGGACTTGAGGAAAGCGGTCTTGACCGTCTTATCAAGGAGTGCTACTCTCTGCTCGGACTCATAAGCTACCTTACCGCAGGCAAGCCCGAGGTCAGAGCCTGGACTATCAAAAAGGGTACAAAGGCTCCTCAGGCGGCAGGTAAGATCCATACCGACTTTGAGCGAGGCTTTATCAGAGCCGAGGTCGTAAGCTTTGACGACCTTATGGAGTGCGGTTCTATTGCCGCCGCCAAGGAAAAAGGTCTGTATCGCAGCGAGGGCAAGGACTACGTTATGAATGACGGCGACGTCGTTCTGTTCAGGTTCAACGTATAATGTATGGTAATTATTCACAAATTTTCCGCCGAAAGTTTTTCGGCGGATTTTTTCTATTATATTGATACAAAATCCCAAATAGTGTACAATAAAAATGTATAGACTTAAAGGAGGCGTTATTATGAAAAAAGCGCTCAGCTTGCTTATTTCATTAGCAATCTTAATTTCGGCTTTCGCGGCTATGCCCGTTCACGCTGAGGGAACCCACAAGGTTATTCTCCACTCGGCTCAGGGGCTCTTTGAGGACGCGTATATCGAAATCAGCGAGGGTACCGTTTTTAGCTTCGGAATAAACCTCAAATCCGACTGTCCGCTCTCTCAGGGCACGCTTTCGGTTAAATACGACCCCAACGCTTTACTCGTCAGTAAAAACCTCGGCGGAGATTTTTCGGACTTCAATCTGCCCGACGCAGTGACTAACTTTACCGACGAGGGCGAGTTCATTTTGCTCTTTGACTCGGTAAACACTCTGGTAAACACGCTCAACGGCGGCAACTTCTTTACGCTTAAGGCAAGGCTGCAGGCGGCCTCAGACCAGGTTATCACTGTTGACTTTAAAACGCTCGAGGGTGGCAGATATACCACAGGCACCGATACCTTCGGTGATGAATACACTTACATCGATCCCGATTTCTCTAAGCTTTACATATCGCAATCCCACGTAAATGTTGGAGGACTTACGGTTACTCCGACCTTCAAAAACAATCAGGTCGTTAACGCGGGCGAGCCCGGAAATATGACCGCGACTCTCTCGAACACAGGCTTCTCCTACGGCAACGAGGACTGGTACGCTTATACGTGGACAGACGACGGCTCTAAATGGAGATGGGTAAAGCTCGGTGAGAGCAACACCGCGACAGGTCTGCACGAGAACCTGATTTTCTGTCGCATTGACAAGAACGTCTCTGCTCCCGCCTTTGACTCTGCTATCCTCTGGAATCAGACGCAAGACCTCAGAACCGTTGACGACGGAACATATAAAATAACGAGCTGGGACGGAGGCGCTTACGGAAACCTCGGCGGCTACTGGGAAGGCGAGGACGCTTCCACTACTGCCGAGCCTGCGACTGCCGAGCCCACAACTCAGCCTCCCACCACTACCGCGGCTCAGACTACGGCTCCCACTACTGCCGTTTATACAGGTACAAAGCCTCCTACGACCGCGGCGACTACTTCTACTCAGCCGCCTACAACTACAGCGGCTCAGACTACGGCTCCCACTAC
>CACYDB010000075.1 GCA_902773035.1 uncultured Ruminococcus sp.
ACTTGTAGCGCGTTCGGCGCATATACCCTCGCCGATTTTCCGAATCAGCTCAGACTGCATATGCGGGTCGTGAGTCATCTGGATATGTCCCGCAAGAATCTTCGATTCCTGCTCGCCGATAGTTTCCTTTATATATTGAATCTCGTCGCGTGTATTGTTGCAGTAGGTCTTGAGAGCGCGGACAAATCGTCCGAGCTCGCGGTCGGTATCCCTGATTTTTTTATCCTTGAAGGAGGGGGAGGAGCAGTCGATATTTACGACCTTACCCGTGCCCGTACCCTCTGAGGCGGGAATACCTTGGTAGGTTTTTCGCATTAATTTCATCTCCGTAAACTTCTTACACATATTATAACCCTCCCGTATAAATAATTCAACATTTAATAGCGTACAATCTTTTTGTTGTATTGACAATTAAGCGCTGTATGTTACAATAGGATAAAACGAGATGACCGAGAGGATATTCAATGAAACGCAAATCTACA
This sequence comes from uncultured Ruminococcus sp., assembly GCA_902773035.1. Lineage (GTDB taxonomy): Bacteria > Bacillota > Clostridia > Oscillospirales > Acutalibacteraceae > Ruminococcoides. Next base: position 483 of record CACYDB010000075.1, read on the forward strand.
GTTTCCGAGTACAAGCTGAATACGGACAAGCTTACAAAGCCGCTGAGAATAGCGCTCGTGTCCGATATGCACGAGAGGTACGCTGACGATATTTTTGAGCGCATAAATGAGAAAAAGCCCGATTTGATTCTCGTAGCGGGCGACTCTCTGGAGCGTTACGACAACGCCCGCAACAAGCCCTACGCTCGACCGACTCTTAATCTGCCGAGCTGGATAGTGCTGAACATTTCGTATTATCTCAACGAGTTTCTGTGTCTTTTCACGCGTTTTCACAACAAGAGCGACGACAGCAACACCTTCCGTTTTTTTGAGAAAGCGTCAAAGCTCGCGCCTGTTTTCATAGGGCTCGGAAACCATGAGGAAAGGCTTTTCCCCGAGGACTACGCCTTTTTCAAAAAGCGCGGCATAACTGTGCTCGAGAACGCCGATACGGTTTTTGAAAAGGGGAGTGACCGGGTATTGATAGGAGCGGTGACTTCTTATCCCGATACCGAATGGCTCGATTCGTTCTGTAAGAAGGACGGTTACAAAATCCTGATTTGCCACCACCCCGAGTATTACGACATAATTATAAAGGACAGAGAGCTCGACCTCATAGTCGCGGGTCACGCGCACGGAGGTCAGATGAGAATCAGAGACAGGGGTATCTTTGCGCCCGCGCAGGGACTTTTCCCCAAGTACACCAAGGGCGTATACCACGGAAGAATGGTGGTATCGACAGGCTGCGCGAATACCGCGGCTATCCCGAGGCTGAACAATCCGCGCGAGGCGGTAATAATTGATATATCACCGAGCGGCTGAGCCGCCGAACCTTGTGCCCCTTATTTAAGGGGCGCTTTTTCATTAAGGTGTTCCATTTTGTCACGCCGAAAAGCTATATAAAAACTCTCAAAACTATTGACGCAATATATTGAAAATGCTACAATGATATACGTAAATTTATTATTCTAAAAAGGAGGACTTTTATGAAAAATGTTTTAAAAAGACTGCTCAGTATTTTACTGGCGGCACTGATGGTAATGAGCCTCTTCGTTGCGGTTCCCATAACGGCGAGCGCGGCAGTCGGCGATTTTGTGCCGGAGAGTAAATATCTGACATTCACGGCAGAAGAAGATAACTCTTCGGTTACGCTGAAGTATACCATCGGTACTTTGCAGTATAATGAAAACAACTCAGGTTGGCAGAGTTATACTGCAGGCACGCAGATTGCGCTCGCAAGCGCGGGCGATTCTGTTCGTTTTCGCGGAAAAGATACTAGATTTGGTGGTTCCAATCGCGTTTCGCTCACCGGAAAAGTAGCGTGCAGCGGTAGTGTCATGTCGCTGAGGCTCGACGACAACGGCAGGAATCAAGGCTTGTCCGCTAATTGCTTTTCTGGTATGTTTATGGCCTGCACCGGATTAACAACGGCACCGGAACTGCCTGAAACAATTCTGGAGGATAGCTGTTACGAACGCATGTTTTATCGTTGTGTGAACCTGACCACAGCTCCCGAGCTTCCGGCGACAACGCTGGCGGAAAACTGCTACAACTCTATGTTTTCCGGCTGTGAGAGACTGACCACAGCTCCCGAGTTTCCGGCGACAACGCTGGCGCCTTACTGCTACCAGCTTATGTTTTATCGCTGTACGAGCCTGACCACAGCTCCCGAGCTTCCGGCGACAGAGCTGGAGTATGGCTGCTACAACGGTATGTTTTATGGCTGTTCAAAAATAAAGCTGTCAGAAACGCAGACTGCTGAATACAGTATTCCGTACAGTGTGCCTTCCGGTGGAAACGGAACAACAGCTTCATCTGCTCTTGACTAT
>CACYDB010000076.1 GCA_902773035.1 uncultured Ruminococcus sp.
ATCCGCCGAAGAATATATCGACTTTCTGAAAAGGACTGACTTGGGCTCGCAATATCCCAAAGAGCGATTTGCCGAGCGGATCAATAAGCTTGTCAAAAATGTCAATATCAGTCTTGTCGCGAGAAACGAGAAAGGGACAGCGGTAGGCGTTCTGTTAGGTCTGACCGACTTTGCCTACTGGCTGTATATCACGGATCTGGGCGTTGACAGAAAATACGAGCGTCAAAAAATCGGCTCGCGTCTTATAAAAACCGCGCACGAAATCGCGGGCGGGGAAAAGGACATTGCCGTATATTTGATCGCCAATGAGAACGCCGTGCAGTTTTATGAAAAGTACGGCATGAAAAAGGCGGACGATGTGATGCAGTATAACCACATTGAATGGACAAATTTTACGGTTTAGTGAGGAGAAAACAATGGGGTCTTTGAACGTCAACGGCAAGGCATACCACGTCGTCAGGCTGCTCGGTAAGGGCAAGGGAGGTTATTCCTACCTCGCCCGGCGTGACGGCTGGCAATACGTCGTTAAACAGATTCATCATGAGCCGTGCGATTATTACACCTTTGGCAACAAAATCGAAGCGGAGCAAAATGACTATGAGCGGCTGAAAAATGCCGGGATCAGAATTCCCGAAATGCTTGATATTGATGTCGAAAATGAACGGATCGTCAAGGAATACATAGACGGAGATACGGTTTTTGATATGGTGAAAAACGACATTTCAGTGGATCGATTTCTGCCGCAGGCGCGGGAAATGGCGGCGCTGGCGAAAAATGCAGGGTTAAATATCGACTACTTCCCGACAAACTTTGTCGCGCAGGGAGACTTGCTCTACTATATCGACTACGAGTGCAACAGCTATATGGAAGAATGGAGCTTTGAAAACTGGGGCGTGAAATATTGGTCGAGAACGCCTGAATTTGAAGCGTATTTGAATCAGAATCAGCGATGACACGCTTAGTGTCATCAATGTGACAGAGCGATTCTTTCCATTTTGCTCAGTCTGTGTTACTTTCAAATCAACCGATTTGAAAGGACTGATTGATTTGAAAAGGAATTTGACCACAGGTATCGCTTTATCTGTAATCGCGTGCCTGATGTTTATTGTTACGCGACAGCCCTACGCGAGCGTATTTTGTTTTGCGATTCTGATAATCAAGGGCTTGATGTTATTTAGGAGGAAAGAGAATGAAAATATTAGTGCTAAACGGAAGTCCAAAGAAAGATAACAGCGACACCATGCACATCACGCGCGCCTTTCTTGAAGGTATGAACGAGGTCGCGGAAAACGAGATCAAAACTATCAACGCGATCGACAAGCATATCGAATACTGCTCAGGCTGTTTTGCCTGTATGCGAAACGGCGGCGAGTGTATTCATCACGATGATATGTGCGGGGTTTTGGAAGAAATCCTCGACAGCGACCTGCTTATCTGGAGCTATCCGCTGTACTGTTACGGTATGCCCGCGCCGCTCAAAGCGCTGCTCGACCGCACTCTGCCGCTGTCATCTATGGCGATGCAAAAGGTCGGCGACAGGTATGAGCACGTAGGGCAGCGGGATTTTACGCGTCTGCGCTATGTGATGATCTGCGGCTGCGGATTTCCTAACAGCAAGCATAATTTTGAGCCGGCGGTAGCGCAGTTCAAGCTGTGCTTTCCGAACGATCACACGATCATAACCGTTCCCGAAAGTCCGATGTTCAACGCGCCGGAGGCGAGTGTTGTGACCGCGCCGCGATTGGAGAGAATCAAAGAAGCCGGCAGACAGTTCGCGCAAAGCGGTGTTGTCAGCGACGATTTAATGACTGAAATCACATCACCGATGATCCCTGAGGATCAATACGCCGAAATCGTCAACGGTACAGTTAATTGAAGTGTGCCGATATAATTAAAGAGATTCTTCTCCGCCCTTGAAGCTCAGGGGCGGAGATTTTTTGTCGCGAAAAACATAATTAATTCTTGATTAGAATTATAAACAGCGAAAAATGAAAAAATTTGAAAAAATTTTAAAAATTTTTCAATTTTAGGTATAGGATTGCTCGTTTGTATCGTCTATATTATTAGAGGGAACTCAAAAAAAGAAATTCGGAAATCGGTTATGAGACAAAATAAAGAAAAAAAGTTTGAAAAAATCTACAGTAAATATAAGGACGCTGTGTTTGGGATCTGCGTGATGTATCTCAGGGACTGGCAGCTTGCCGAGGACGCGGCTCAGGAGACCTTTATCAAAGTTCTAAAAAAACATTCGGGCATTAAGGACGAGGAAAAGCTCCGATCGTGGATCATCAGCGTGACGATCAACGTCTGCCGCGATAAGCTTCGGCATAAGAGCCGCCGTGAGATACCTTCGGCGAACGTTCCCAGATCCGCGTCAACAAATAACGACGATATAAAACTCAGTCTGAGCGAGGCTATATCCCGTCTGACACCTGAGCAGAGGGAAGTGATCATTCTGTATTACTACCAGAATTTCACCCAGCCCGAAATCGCCCAATTGCTGAATATACCGTCTACAACTGTAGTCTATAGAATACGTGAAGCAAAAGCAAGGCTAAAGGAACTACTCAAGGAGGACTTAAGATGACAGATTTAAGAGAATTGATCCAAAGCGAATATCAGGGCTTGACTCTTGACATCAGCGCGGAGCAAATCATTTCGCTATATAAGAAGGAGCGTCGCAAAAAGGCGACAGCCGTGACAAGCGCGGCGATATGCTGTCTTGTTATTATCTCCGCGCTCGCGAGAAATAATCCCGAGGCTGTCGGCGAGTTTATGATGACAACGGGAAAAATGCTCGGAAGCATCTGTCCGGGCAACGTCGATTGGATAGAGCTCAGTCTCCCCGAGGTCGATAAAAGCAATAACAGCGATAAGCCCTCGTCTGATAAATCGGGCGCCGATTTAATAAATCCACCGTCAATAAATCCCGATAAAAGCGTTAAAGCCGTGAAGCAGGCTGAGAATAATGATGAAAATAACACCGAGCCTACGACCGTTCAGTCTCAGGAAAATTACGCGGAGAATGTCGCCGTGACAAATCCAAGCGAGACCGCAGGGGAGGAAGCTTCTGAGGAAATCATTCAGGTAACATGTATTCCCGAAAACGTCGTAAGTATTGAAACCGAGGCGCCGACGGAAAAGCAGACTCAGCAGCCTGTAGCGACAAAGCTTGTTAAACCTACAAAGCCCGTCAAGCCGACCGCTCCTGTCACCGAGGCGGAGAAAACACATCCCGTAACGCAGAAAATAACGGAGCGTATCGCGACCTCCGCCGTGACTCAAACCGCTTCGACCGCGGCTGTGACCGAGCTGACGGAAAGTACTCAAATTACCACCGAGGCTGCGGAAACAACGGAGAATACAGTAACAACACAGAACGAGAGCGTATCCTCAACCTCTCCGACAGAGAGTGAAACCGAAGAAACCGCGAGCGTAACCGAGGAGATAACGGATGAAACCGAAACAGTAACCGAAGCTACGGAAGCCTCAACAAAGCTTGAAACAGCCAAAATCAAGTACGCTCTTATTTCTGATAACGAAATAAAAATCACAGGCTGTGTACCTACGAATAACAAGCTCGTTATCCCCGAAACCATCGACGGCTATATCGTCAGAGAAATCGACAGCGAAATCCTGATGGGTTACAGTACGGTCTATGAGGTCGAGCTCCCCGACACCGTGACCGTTATCGGCGACAAAGCCTTCAAGGACTTATCACAGCTTAAATATGTAAAATTCCCCGAGGGCGTCAGAGAAATCGGCGAGAAGGCGTTTGAAAACTGTACGTCGCTCGACTCGGCTGATTTGCATAACGCGAAGAAAATCGGAGCAAGCGCCTTTGAAAACTGCACGTCGATCAGCTCTCTTGATATAAATAACGTTGAGTATATCGGCGCGCAGGCTTTTAGAAACTGCGACAGTCTCAGGGAGATAAATATACCGTCGTCAGCTTCATATATAGGAGCCTACGCCTTTGACAACTGCGACGGACTCAAAAAAGTGTATCTAAACGCTGATTATGAGCAAGGCAATATTTTCACCTACCCGTACACCTTCCGCAGCTGCAAGAACCTCACGGAACTTATCGTAGGGGAGGGAGTTACGGGAATCAGAACCTACGCTTTCAAGAGCTGTACTTCACTGAAAAAGATTGAACTCCCCTCAACTCTCAGATATATTTACAACTACGCGTTCTACGGCTGTTCGGGAATTGAAAGCCTGACCTTACCCGAGGGGCTTGAGAGAATCAATTCCTACGCGTTCTACAACTGTACGAGCCTTAAAACCGTGACGATCCCGTTCACTGCCGAAACTCTTGAGGAATGTTGCTTCGGCTATTATGAGACCAAGAAGTATTCGGATTTAAAGGTCACGGGCTTCACCGTACGCGGATTTGAAAACAGCGTCGCTCAGATATACGCTAAGAACAACGGCTTCGCGTTTGAGAGCACTGGAACAATTCCAAAACCCGCAAAACCCGAGCCTACAATTCTGGAGCTTGACACCTACTTCGCGATACTCTCTGAGGGCGACAGGTTTGAGATAAAATACACCCTGGAGTTACCGAAGGGCGATACAACCTTTGTTTCATCAGCTCCCGAAATCGCCTCGGTAGACGAGAACGGAACGATTACCGCTCTCAGCCACGGAACAGCGACAATCAACGTTACAAATAATAATGTAACCCGTCAGTTTATTGTAATCGTACAATAAGAAAAGGAAGAGAATATGAAGATGTTAAGAAAAAGCTTAGCGATCATAATCGCTTGTCTGATGATAATAGGCTGTATCCCCGCCGTATCCGCGGCAGGTGAGGAACTAAGCTTTGGTGACTTTACCTACTCGCGAGACGGCAGCGAGATAACAGTGCTCAAATACACGGGAAGCGATACCGACGTTGTTATCCCGAGCGAAATAGGCGGCTTCCCCGTGCGCCATATCGGGAAATACTTTCTCGAAAAAAACCCGAATGTACTATCCGTTGTAATTCCCAACACGGTTCAAACAATCGGAGAAAGAGCTTTTTATCAATGTGAAAATATAAATTCAATTAAGCTGAGCAGCAGAATAAGAAAAATAGGCAGATACGCCTTTTACCGAACAGGCGGCTTAAAGGACGTTGTACTGCCCGAAACCCTCATAGAGCTTGATATCAACGCGTTTGAGTGCTGTGAATCTCTTGAAAGCGTAAAGCTCCCCGATAGCCTTGTCGAACTGCCGAGAAAAGCTTTTCAGAACTGTTCTAACCTCAGAAGTGTTGAGTTCGGCAGCGGTTTACAAACTATCGGAGAATACGCTTTTAACAGCTGTTATAATCTGAACAACGTTACGGTTCCGTCCAACGTAAAGACAATCGGAAGTTACGCGTTTGATGATTGTTCAGAACTTACGGATATTACCCTGAGCGAAGGCATAGAAACAATCGGCGAAAATGTGTTCTTTTACTGCGCAAAGCTTGAAAGCGTCGTTTTACCTGACAGCGTTACATCGCTCGGCGGAGCAATATTTGAGGGCTGTAAAGCTCTGAAAAGCGTTAAGTTCCCCCGCGGGATTACAAAAATTCCGGGAGGAACCTTCCGATACTGTTCGTCAATCGACAGAATGGAGCTCCCCGAAACCGTTACTTCAATCGGAATGTACGCTTACGCGGAAACCTCAATCGAGAGCGTATGTCTGCCTGAAAGGATAACAAAGCTTGAAAACAGCGTTTTCAGAGGATGCAAAAAATTAAAATCCGTTGTTATCGAGGGAGATATAGGCAAGATATACAGTAATACTTTTGAGAACTGTAATGCTCTGGAAAGCGTAGAGCTTAAGCGCGATGTCAGCTCTATCGGAGAAAGAGCGTTCTACGGATGCAGTTCTCTTTCATCCGTTGAACTGAACGACGGTCTTACATCAATCGGCAAATACTGTTTTGCATATTGTAAATCACTTAAGAGCGTAAAAATTCCTTCGGGAATAACGACAATAAACAATGAAACCTTTTATAGTTGTTCCGTTCTTGAAAATGTCGAAATACCCGACAGCGTGACTTCAATCGGGAGTGAAGCGTTCGCGTATTGTAAGTCGCTTGAAAGTATTACCCTTCCGCGCAAGCTCCAAAGCATAGGTATGGAAGTGTTCAGTTGCTGTACAGCGCTTAAAAGCATTGAAATTCCCGACAGCGTTACCTTAATGGAAAGCGATACATTTTCAGGATGCAAATCGCTTGAAAGCGTAAAAATCGGAAAAGGCATTACGGAAATTAGGCAGGATGTTTTCTACGGCTGTACGTCGCTTGAAAGTATTGAGCTTCCCTCAACCGTCAGCTCCGTAACTGCCGGAGCGTTCAGCCGCTGTACTTCGCTCAAAAAGGTATATATCTTCAATAAAAAAGCGGCTTTATATAGTTATTCAATCGGATATTCAATGGCCGGCAACGGCAGCTATGTCAAGGATGAAAATCCTCCGACAATCTACGGCTACTACCAGTCCACCGCCGAAACCTACGCTAAGAATAACGGCTTTGAATTCTATGAGTTCAACTCAATTCCTCCGGGAGTTCAGACCGTCATCAACCTCGACAGCGACGTCATTGAGGTCGACGAAACACGTATGAAGAAAATCGGCTTTACCGTTACAAATCCCGGCGGCTCAACCCTCTTTGAGTCCACTGATAATTCCGTAGTCACCGTTGACTACAAGGGCAGGATCAGAGGCGTTAAGGAGGGCGAGGCGTACATAGTCCTTGTCAACGCAAACGCTACCGTACTCCAGAAGGTTGTTGTAAAACATTCCGATATTGACTATACAAAGGAGCAGGATAATTCCGAGTTTAAGTATTCCTTTATCGAGGACGAGAACGGCGGTCTTACCGTCAGAATCAACAGCTACGTCGGCTCAGGCGGCAAGGTCGTTATACCGTCGGAGATTCTATCCTTCCCGGTAAAGACTATAGCAGGTACGTTTAAAAATCATTTGAATATAACCGAGCTCGAAATCAGCGAGGGCGTTGAGACGATGGGAGAGGGAGCCCTTTCCGGCTGCGACAATATACGCAAAATCAAATACCCCGCGACAATGCCTTTATACCGAGCCAATATCAGCTCGCTTAATAATCTTGAGGTGTTCGACTATCCCGACCTTGAGTTGTACTTAAACAAATCCAATGATTTAGATCCGCTTATTGATCACCCGTACACCCTTCTTATCGGCGGACAGGAGATAAGCAGGATCGTTATTCCCGAAAGCGTGACTAAGGTTCCTCCCTGTATGTTTATGAACTGCAAAAGCATTAAGAGTGTAGTTCTGAGCAACAACACAAGAGAAATCAAGTACGGGGCGTTTATGAATTGTACGTCGCTGGAGTCGGTAAGGCTTCCTGATGATTCTATGGACGCTATTGCGACAAACGCGTTCAGGGGCTGCGAAAAGCTCGGCTCGGTTACATTACCCAAATATGTCGGCACAATCGGGATGTTCGCCTTTGCCAAAACCTTGATAAAGACAATTAACGTCCGCAGTTCGCATATAATATACGACGGCGCGTTTGCGGACTGCCCTAAGCTCGAGACAGTTTATATTAAAACAAGAGAGTTTGACGAAACCTTATACTACGGCTTGTTTGCCGACAGTCCGTCGCTCAAGGAGATCCACTTTGACATAGACACTCCCGAGGTCACAAGCGACATCTTCTACGGTATGACCGCGTCTCCGACGATCTACGGAGCCTCATACTCCGCGATCGACCGCGCGGCGAGGGAATACGGCTTCACATTTGCAGCGATCGATACTACTCCGACAACCGAAGCTCCTACCGAGCCTGCGACAGCCGCTCCTACAGAGCCGACTTTACCCCAGATTCCCGTGTATCCCGACTATTCCTTTAACGCGGACACAAAGACATATTTCATAACCGATAAAGCGGGCGCGCTAAAAGGCGGCGAGGAAGCCTATCCCAACGAACATTCCACCTACGCCAAAACCCTGATCTATGATTATGAGAGCGAGGCGAGAATAACAAGCTGGTCAACCCAGTGGTTCCCGTTAATTGAAAAGGTCATCGTCAGAGGAAATATCCCCGAGATAAGCGGCAACGCGTTTTCATATGTTCCCAAGGATACGCTCAAGGAGGTCGTGCTCTCCGATAACGTGAAGGTGATCAAGGATTACGCGTTCTACGGGTGCAAGCTGCTTACGGATATTCCTTACGGCAAAAACCTTACTACAATCGGATTTGGAGCGTTTGGCGGCTGTGACGGGTTTAAGAATATTCATATCCCGTCGTCAGTCACAACCATAGGTGAGAACGCGATCAACGGCAGTAATCTTAAGAGCGTTCATTTCCCGCCGTCAGTCACAACTATCGGCAAGGGCGCTTTCGTAGGCTGTAGTAATCTCACCGAGGTAACGATCCCGTCTACCGTTACGTCAATCGGCGAGTACGCCTTCGGCTATCTCTACAACAGCGTTCAGAAAGAGCATTATCCGATTCCGAATTTCAAGATCAGGACTATGAGAGGTACCGCGGGCGAGAGGTACGCGATTGAAAATGAGTTCCTTATCGAGTACATCGACGAGGATACCGAATACTTTGCGCCTGTCTATCCTTCCGACTCAGCGGAAGCTATGCCTACCGCTCCGACGGAATATACAGAGCCTACGGATCCTGCTACTGACCCGACAGAGCCCTCTACGGCTCAGCCCTCAACTCCCGAGCCTGAGACTGAAATGCCCGAGACAGAGGTGACAAGCGCCGTCGCGACTTGGGTAATGCCGTCGGTTGAAACCGGCTTTACCGAAAATCCGAGTGATACCGGAGTTCCCGAGGGTCTGGTTTTTGATTTTGACACAATATCCTCAACCTGCGCTCTCAGAGAATATACGGGCAACGCTGAGGAGCTGGTCATTCCCTCGCACTATTTGGGTATGCCTGTCACAAGGATTTACGATGAAGTTTTCGCGAACAATCAAAACCTCAAGCGCGTTATAATTCCCGATACCGTGCTCGAAATCTGGGCAGGCGCGTTTGAGAATTGTATGAATCTTGAATACGTAAAGCTTCCCGAAAATCTGACAAGGCTCAGCGGCAGAATTTTCAAGAATTGTATCGGGCTCAAGTCTGTTACAATTCCGTCAAGCGTTACCTATATGGGATATAACTGTATCACAGGCTCCGGCATAACCGACCTTGTTATTCCCGACAGCGTGACTGAGCTCGGCGACTACGCCTTCAAGGACGCTAAGAGCCTCAAAAACGTAACGATCGGCACGGGCGTCAATCTTATGCCAAACGGAGTCTTTGACGGCTGCCGCCGCATTGAAAATGTTTATATCAAGGATCTTGCCAAGTGGTGCTTGACTCGGATGAACGATGAAAAATCAAACCCGATATACTACTGCGAGAACGTCTATGTCAACGGCGAGCTTCTGACTGACCTTGTGCTTACCGACGACGTTAAGGCGGTGGCGGATTATACGTTCTGCAATTACAAAAAGCTCAGAACCTTTGATATGGGCAACAGCAGAGGCGGAATAGGCGAGTACGCGTTCAGCGATTGCGTGAATCTGGAGACGGTTTACTTTAACGACAATTGCAGCGGCGTAGGAGAATGCGCTTTCAGCGGTTGCGCAAAGCTCAGAGGAGTACGCTTCGGAGAAGGCTTTAAGACAATAGGGGAAAGGGCGTTCGTAGGCTGTCCCGAGCTCAAGGTTTACGTTATGCCAAAGAGCGTTGAACGTATCGCTATGGGCGGAATAGCGATGTTCGGAATCTACGACGGAAATTACGAAGCCGTGGTCTACGGCTACAAGGATACTGTTGTTGAGGAGTTTTGTAAGAGAAACGGACTTACGTTCCTCGATATTGAGCAGAATCCCGTTCCCGAGGGCGCGGTGCCGAAGTCGGTATTCGACCAAGAACCTACCACTGAACCGATAACAGAAAATACCGAGCCCACAACGGCTGAACCTGCTACAGAACCTACCGAAACCACAACGGCTGAACCTACTACAGTTCCTACCGAACCCGCAACGGCTGAACCTACTACAGAACCTACAGAGCCTACAACGGCTGAACCTACTACAGTTCCTACTGAGCCCACAACGGCAGAGCCTACTACAGTTCCCACCGAGCCCACAACGGCAGAGCCTACCACTGTTCCTACAGAACCCACAACTGTTGAGCCCGCGACGGAAGTAACTCAGCCCGCGACTGAAAAGCCGACTGAGGCTGTAACTCCCAAAAAATCCCAGTCGGTCAAAAAGGATAATCCCGCCAGGGTCACGGTGAAGAAAAAGACCGTTAAGGCTAAAAAGCTCAAATCAAAGGCTCGTAAGCTTAAAGCCCTGGCAATCAAGAACGCAAGGGGCAAAATCAGCTTCAAGCTCATAAAGAGCGGCACCTCAAGGCTTCTGAGAAAACGCCTGACAATCAACAAAAAGGGCGAGATCACAATCAGAAAGGGCAGGTACAAAAAGGCTGTCTACAAGATCAAAGTAAAAATCACGGTAAAGGGCAACAGCCTGTTCAAGCCGCTCAGCTTGACAAGAATTATGAGGTTTAAAATCACCTAAAGTTTATTGACTTTACGGTGAAAATATATTACAATTTTATTATCTTATTAAAGGAGGTATTCCTATGAAAAAACTAATCGGATTATTACTCTCGGCGCTCATTCTTTCCTCAGCCGCGATACCCGCCTCAGCGGCTCCCATCAAATCAATGAGAATCACCGTTGAGAACACCAAGAAGGGCGTAAAGCTCAGCTGGAAAAAGATTAAGGGCGCAAAGAAATACAAGATAAGCAGAAAGCTTACCTCGTCGGGAAAATATAAAAAGCTCAAGGTCGTCAAGAAGCTTTCCTTCACCGACAAAAAGGCTAAGCAGACTAAGAAGTATTCCTACTATGTCGAAGCTCTTAACTCAAAGGGCTCGGCTAAGGCGGCTTCATCAGCCAAGTCTATCATTCGCCTTAAGGCGCCGACAGGCATTAAGGTGAAGGTAGTCAAGCATCCTGATGAGGACGAGGAATACAGCGCTACCTATCCGACTCTCAGCTGGAACAAGGTCAAGGGCGCCAAAAAATACGAGATTTACCGTCAGGAGATCACCGCCAAAAAGACAGGTAAATTCAAGTTTTGCGAAACCACCCGAAAGACTAAGCTCGAGGATTACGCCGCACCGGGCAGCTATTACAGATACAAGGTCAGAGCGGTAAACGGCAAGTCAAAGGGAGCTTTCTCCTCGCTGTCAAAGAAATACGGCTATATCGACTCGACTTTTGTTACAGCTAACAGAAGCGATACCTTCGACGGCGTTAAGCTGAGCTGGGATGAATGTCGCGGAGCTCAGGGCTATAAGATTTTCAAGAGCACCGATAACGGCAAGGGCAAGACCTTTAAGCAGATCAAGCTGTCGTACAAGTATGACAAGAAGGAATATTCTTATGTCGCTGAGGACAAGGATGTTAAGGTAGGCGAGGCTTATTGCTACTACGTTCTTGCTTACAACAAGTTCTTCACATCCAAAAAGGATGATACAAATATAGCTACCGTGATTTTCAGGGACTACGATTTCGCGGTACAGATCGGCGAGGAAAAGACAGAGCCTATGCTCTCACAGATTCTGACGCAGTACGGACTTATCTCGGAGCTTTCGAGAATTAAGCTTGACTTCAATCTTAAATCAAACAACGAGAAAGTCGCGAAGGTTGATGTCAGGGATAACGGTGACAAGACCTACAGCGTTCTTGTCAAAGGCGTAAGCGAAGGATACGCGGATATCGCGTTAGGCTCGGAAAGCTCGCTGTTTTTGCCGACGGACAGCTCTGTGTTCAGAATCAAGGTAAGCGCTGAGCCTGTTTATGATTTCAAGCTCAAAAAGGGCGAGACCTACGAGGTTTACGGCGGTATACTCGGCGGAACAACAGCGGAAGGCTATAAAGTCATGGCTGTATCCTCGGACGAGAAGGTTCTTAAAATCAACAATCCCACCTCTCCTTTATTCACCTTTACGGGTGTTTCCGAGGGTGAAGCGACAATTTCCGTAACCGTCACAAATGATTTGGGAATCGCCACCATGGATGTAATTACTCTCGATTACAAGGTGCTCGTAGAATAATTCGACTCCTTTAAATAACACAGCAGAGCCGACTCGATTGAGCCGGCTCTGATTCTTTGTGTAAGAGTATAGGCAACACCGCCTATATTAATTAGGAGTGTCGGGCGTGTCACCCAAATACATAACTTTTATATGTATGTATAAATTTTTTCTTCTTATAGAAAGTTATGTAAACGGGTGACACGCCCGACACGTTTCTGTTATGCTATACGACCTTGACCTTGATTTTGAAGCTTACCACTCCGTTTACAGTTATCTTAACCGTCGCCTTGCCCTTACGCAAGCCCTTGATCTTAACGGTTTTAGCGTTCTTCTTTGAGATTACCTTAGCGGTCTTTTTATCGGTCGATTTGTATTTGTTGTTGATTGAAGCCTTGCCCGTGAGCTTGACTTTCAACGTCTTGCCCTTCTTGATATTGTAAACCTTCTTTGCTTTAAAGGCTTTATTGTTTATCTTCGCCTTCGGGCTTGAAGTTACCTTGACCTTACAGCTGAGCGTCGCGCCGTTTACAACCGCCTTGATTGTCGCGGAGCCCTTTTTAAGCGCCGTGATCTTGCCGTTCTTGCTGACTGTGGCTACCTTCTTGTTTGAAGAAGTAAACTTCGCCTTTACACCGCCGTTTACCTTTAAGGTGAAGGTTTTGCCTGCTTTGAGCGATACCGAGGTTTTGTTCAGAGTAGGCTTTGTGCCTGCCTGAGCCTGAGTCGGATCGGTTGAACTCTGAGGAACGGTTACGTTAGTTGGCTGAGGAACGGTTACATCAGTCGGCTGAGGCTCTGTCTGAGTTGTCGGCTGAACGTCTGACGGGTCGGTGGATGGGGCGGAGCCTGTATTGCCCGTCGCGTCGGGAGCGGTTCCCGTAGGATCGTCGGGGTGGTCAGTGACTGTCGGCTGCTGAGTATCACTCTGCGGCTCAGACGGCTCGGGTGATGTGCTCTCGTAAGGCTCGGTTGACGATACGTCCTGAGTTTCCGTGGGCTCAACGGTCAAGGTCTCGCTCGGATTGGGGGAGAGCGTTTCTGTTTCTCTCGGATTCGTCAGGGGCTGAGTTTCAGGCGGTTGAGTTACCTTTACGGGTTCGTCGCCTATGTTGATCGAGGTTTGCTTTGTGACCGAATTTGAGCCGTCTGTAACGGTTACGCTGAGCTCATATGTGCCCTTTGCGTCGGGAGTGAAGGTATAGCTGTCCTTTGCGGAGCTCTGAACCTCGCTGCCGTTTACCGAGAAGCTGTAGTTACAGTCGCCGACTGCGTTATACGCCTCGGCTTTGAGCGTCAGGCTTTCGCCGATACCCTGAGTTCCCGCCTTATCGGCGCCGAAGTTGACTTCGAGCGGAGCCTTGTTGATCACTGTGTCAGGAAGCAGCGCTCCGACTCTCGCGAGGGGAACGGTGATGTCGTCTATGTCCTCTTTTTCGTGAGAGGTTGACGGGTCGTAGCTGTACTCAACGTCGGCGTTATCCTGCATTGTCTTATCATAGGGCAGGCAGTCCATTCCCGAGGTGCCGTAGGTCAGAATCTGCATAACGCCTATGCCGTTGCTTTCGAGGTGTTGCTTTGTGATTCCGAGGGTTGAAAGCGGTACCGCGACCTCGTAGATGAAGCCGTGCTCCTGCTTGTAGCCCAAGTCGAAGAAGTCTACCCAGTCTGATGTGTCGAGCAGGCTGTCGCCGACTGTGTGCGAGCCCTTGGCGCCGCCTACGCCGTAGATGTTTTCCGAGAGGGTGCCGTAGTCGTGGGCGATTTTGAAGCCGTTGCGGTTGTCCTGCTTTTCAAACGAGGTTACGCCTATCGGGATCGCGGTGTCGTAGTTGAACATATAGTTGTCGTTTACCGCGTCGTAACGGTCAGCCTTGAAGATTGAAGAACCGCCGTTTGAGTTGTTGGTGTCAAAGGCTATGAGGGTATCGACGTTGGTCGTAAACTTAACTCCGCCGTCCTTTGCCGCTCCGCCGTCAGCGCCCCATACAAAAGGATTGGTGAACGGCTTGCCTGTCTTGTCCGTACCCCAGGCTGTGCCGTCGGCGTGTATCTCGGGATTTATACTGAGCGCGAGGAAAATCGGGATCGAGTTTCTCCACGGACGAGCCTCCTGAGAAGCCGCGAAGTCGTCCGAGGGCGATACAACGTAGGTAGTGTTCGCCATCTCCCACATAAAGTAGAGGTTGTCGTTATCCCACGCGGCGTAGAGCGCGTAGTCGTCCCACGGCTGCTCGTGCATAGCCGAGGGCATATATACTCTCGGGTCGTCATTTGCGACGCCCTGAGCGATTATCATTGAGCTGTCCCAGTCGGACGGGTTGCCGTCTACCGAGATAGTTTTGTTTTTGCCGAGCTGCATATTCGGATTAGTGCCGTAATAGCCGCCTACAGCCTCGCTTTTGTGACCGTCCGACTCAGCGGATAAGGTCGTCTTTGAGGGCTTGAAGGACTTTCTGTAAGTGTAGTCCGTACTTGTGAGCACGCCCTTGTCATTCGTCGCGGTGAGGGTGAGGGTTATGTCCTTGTTGCCGACAGCGCCCTGACCTACCGATACGACGGTATCTCCCGTGTATTCAAACACCGTGCCGCCGTCAACCTGATACGTACCCTTGACTGCGTTTTTGAGTCCGATCTTAACGTTGAGCGCGTCGCCCGAGAAAGCCGTGCCGCTTGAGGTGTACGCGAAGCCCGCGGGCTTTGAGTCGGGAGTGCCGTAGCCTACCCATTCGTTATCCGCGGTCAAAAGCTTACATTCGCCCGACTTCAGAGGAAGTCCGCTGTTCTTGGGAAACTGGATTTTTTCCTCGTCCTCCTTGCCGTTATTGATAATGATGTTTTCATTGGCAAAGGCGGAGCTAAAGCCGTAGTAATACAGACCGTCGTCGCCCTTCTGCATTTTCTCGCCGGGCCATTCGGCGTTTTCCTTAGTGCCGTAGGCGTAGATGTATACCTCGTCAAAGTTGAATTTTGAGTTGTCAAAGTATACCATTGAAGCGGCTGAGGGAGTGCTGACCTTGGTGTATTTAAAGGTCTTGCTTACTTCCCCTGCGGTGAGCGTGAGCGTGACTATGTCGCCGACCTGTGAATTTTCTCCCACGGTGATTTTGGTACCGTTCGTGTATTCAATGGGCGTTGAGCCGTTGACGCTGTACTTGCCCGTCGGAGTCTCCGTAACGCCGAGGGTGACTGTCAGACTGCCGACAAATTCACTGTCCTTTGGCGAGGCGGTGACGTTAACGCCGATCGAAGCCTCGGGATCGTACTTTTCAACGCTAACGTTGTTGCAGTAGTTGCCGTAGCCGTTTGTGCTTCCCGTCGAGAGCACCCTGACGATATATCCGTCGCCTTTGAGGTCAACGTCAACAGTCTGGTGCTTGCCGCTCTGACCGTCGTTGATGAGGAATTTTGAGAAGCCTGCCTTACAGGTGTAGCTGTAGATATTGTCGCTGACCTGAGTGAGCCTGTAGTCGTACAGACCCGAGGGGGCGGGACTGCCTTCCCAGTAATAGATGTAGACAGTGTCGTCCCAGCCGTCAGGCTTTTCAAAGTAGATCGTGTCGCCTGACGACGC
>CACYDB010000077.1 GCA_902773035.1 uncultured Ruminococcus sp.
ATTGACCGACCCCTTCAAGTAGAAGCTCGACGCATTCGCGCTTTTGACCGAAATCATCACATATTTGGCGCTCGAGGGAATTGTAACCGTGATCACGCTGCCCTCTGTTGCCTCACCGAGCACGCCGCCCGATATGAAGGTCTGAGCGGAGTCGAAGAAAGCATATCCCGCCAATGATCCCGAGTAGAACTGAGGGAACGTCAACTTTTTAATATTATAGCTCGATAAATCAATATAGCCTGTTTTCTTCAACGTATTGTGATTTTCTACAATACCGCCGTTCGTGCCCTTGACATAGCCCACCGTCAGCTCGCCGTAGTCAATGTCAAAGTCATGCCAACCACTGTTGAGCCGGGCAATATTCTCTCCAATCTCCGCCGCGTCCGCCTTAAAAGCTAAAGCCGTATTTATATCAGCAATGTTGGTGTCTGTATATTTTTTAGAAAATTCATAAGTTAAAAAATTATTCATTTGTATCATCCTCCGTGTTTTAATAATTATGAATATACGGAATTATCATTTGTCCAATATGTTGATATCCCAATTCCGAAGGATGTGTTGTGTCTGAGAGCAGAATCATATCATGTCCATTTATATTCTGTGTGACATATCTCCCATCATTATAACAGTCGAAAGCGTAACGAATCGGGCACAGCTCGTCGATGCCTAGCTCTATGTAGTTATCCATGATTATCCTGCAATACTCGGTCGTACCTTCCCAACGGTCATAACCGGAATTAATCCCTATAGGGAATTGATTTGGCAACCAGTAAACCACCTTAATGTTGCTGTTGTAATTCTTTATCGAGCTGACGATAATGTTGACAAACTCGCAGATGTCACTTTCGGTGTTATAATCGCCGCGCGACATATCGTTAGCGCCTAAATTCACAAAAACGATGTCGGGACACACTCCGTTTAATTTATTCGTTACATAAAATCCAAAGTCAAATTGCTTCACAGATGGATTCGGATTATAAAACGGATTAGGAATACTTGTTCCACCGCTAAAAGCTGAATCGTCGGTCTGATTTGAACATTTGGCGAAGGTATAGTTTCGCCATCCGCTGCGCCCTTCGTGTCTGTAGACGCCTTCACCCCATGAACCGAGAAGTGTTATCTCCTTGTTCAGCGCGGTTATAGTGTCATATACGTATTTAACATAAATACGGTGATTAGTGTATGAATCACCTATGAAAAGTACCTTTTTACCGTTTGCGATCGTTACCTTTGTTTTTGTTGGCAGGTCGGTCACATTAAACAGATTAAAACCATCATGTCCGTTTTGAATCAGACTATTATGCCCAGAGGGATTCGATACCATCTTAAACGGACGATTAAAAAGAGCCTGCGGATAAATATACAGCGGAGTTTCATCGCTATACAGATACGGCGGATTAAACTGTGCCAAAACGGGCACATCGTTATAAATTTCGTACCGTGTATTTGCAGGATTAATATAAAATCCCTCACTGGAAAGCATTTCTTTAAAGGTGATAGAGTTTATGTCTGTTGTAGCAAAGGCAATATAATCAAAACTCTTGGTTTTAAAATTCGGGTCGGTCGCAAGATTTAAAGAAGCAATCGAACCGATTATTGCAGGAGCCTTGTTTTCAACACGCTTTAAATTAGAATTTAAAACAACAACTTGATTGTTTTTAGTTGTGTTCACCTTCCAAGTCATTATACCCTTATGACCCTTCACAGGAAGGATAAAGCCGGTACACCCTGCTAAAGTTGAAAAATGCGGGTCGCCGTAGGTCGGGGAGGTCGTATCGCCCCAATTCACCCAACCGTCGCAGTACTGATCCTTATACACTCTAACCGGCAAAAACGGAAGTGGAAAGTTGTCCATTTTATCTGCCATTTTAGCGGCTACGTCCGCCGCGTTCGCCTTGAGCGCCAGCGCGGCGGTTACGTCTGAGGAGTTCGCTTTGCTTGATTCCAAAGCGTTCACGCCGTTTGTCGCCGCCTCTATGCCCGCCTCGATGTGGTTGAGATTTTCGGCATTTATGGGCGGGGATTGATGATTTACCCAAACTGTTTTTGAATAATTATTCACTTACAATATCCACCTTTCTTTCAGAATAGCTCTGTCCTTTTGCTCCGACGATTACTTTCATCCCCGAAACTCCCCTGATCTCCCTCGAAAAGATGAAACTCTCCATGTATTGAAGATCGCTGTATCCTGTTATTAAATCAAATTTGTCGCCCGGCTCAAGCCACCATTCGCCGAATGCCATGACAGAACAAGGACGGTAGCGGCAAATGTCTCCGAAGATGAAATTCTCCTGCGAGCCGCTGCTCCAGAACGCGGTCACAAGATTCTCGACGTTTGTGCAGAGCTTTGTGAGAATATTGCCGGAAATGTACCAGCAGCTCTTATCATTGCTGTAGCCGTAATCACAGCTGCTTTCCCCGCCGTTCTGCGGAAACGAGATGTACTTGATCTCGGGAGTGCGAAAATCCTCAAACTCAAGGTCGGTATATGAGAGCAGCCTGATATCCCTGTCCTTCTGAGAAGTGGAATACTGCGCGGGAACGCTGCCGGAAATCTTGTACAATGTCTTAAAAACAAGCTCTCCCTCACTGTCTATATACGCGAACTGAGCGTTGAGCTCACAGTAAGCCTTGAGAATATCGAGAACGCTCAGGCTGCTGTCGCAGAAGCGGTCGACCAGATCCCTGGTCATCGAAAGTGATTTCTGCTTGTTGAACGAATAAACAGCAGCATTATAAAAAGCATCGGCATAATCGGTTGAATAAATGTTGTCGAACTGCGTTAGCGCTGTTTCCGTAAGGTCGCCGAGGGTTATATCGCTGTGGTGATCTATCGCGTAGAAAATGTATTGTTTGAGCCAGTCGCGGCATTTCGTACACGACATCCTATAGAATTCATCATAAGCGCTTAGCTCAAATACCGCGCGGTTCTTCTGCCGCGCTGCGCTGTTGATGATCCCGCTGAATAGCTGATATTCGAAGGTGACGACGCTTCCGAGCGGCGCGGCTTCGCTGCTCGGAAGGAAATCATCCGAGGGAAAGACAGAACCCCTCGCGCAGCCCTGCTTAACATAGATCTCGATCGTTTTTCCCAAAACAGCCGACGGCGTCACTCCGATCATCTTAAGCGTGAGCTGAGAAGCGACGCAGCCGCCGAGGACGAAGCTGCTTTCATCCATGATCGAGGATTTAAGCACAAGGCTTTCGGAGATAACATGAGAGCTGTCATACACCGTGCCGTTGATAACGACCTTGAGCTCTCGCGAGAAGGTCGAGGAGCGCAGCTCGGAAATGATCGCGGGATCGGAAATTATCATAAAACGCCCTCCTTAATACTCGATCAGCTCGACCGAGATCGGATTGTACAGAATATCGGTATTATCGGCGTCCTTCACGCTGTACTCGATATCCGGAATGTAAAAATACCCGCTCGAATAGCTGTTTGTTTCATCGTTCCAGTATTCGACTGTCGCCTTGCGCTGAAGGGCGTTGATGATCGAGCTGTTGATAATGCTTTGAAACTGAATTTTTTGGTCAAGCTTCAAAATGTGCGTCGAAAAGCTCAGAGTCGAGCGCGTATGCGTAAGGGTCTCGCGAATGAGCGCGCCGTTCTGATCGGTCTCGGCGCTCGCCTCGCTTCGCCTGTTTGGTGTTGACTTGTATTCGAGGAGAAAGCTGTTCGGCAAGATCTGACTGCCGAATTTCAAAAGATAGCCGTTGTAATTATTCATGCCGCCTCCTTACGCAAAAGCCGATCTTCCGTTGTGGCTCTTTTTGTACATCTCATTCTGACGGACGATCTCCCTGAAAAGCTCGTTTCCGTTGAGCTCGGCAGCGAACTCGTAAACGCTGCCGCCCTGATTTCTGAAAATGACAAAGAGCTCATATATGCGCTTGAGATAATCGAGGATCCCCGCAAGCTCCGAGCCGCCGCTTTCGGGCAGCATGGATTGCAGCTTGTTCAGCGGCGCGATGACCTCGGGATTTGAGGACGCGCCCGCGTATTCGCCGACAAGCGCGAGCGTGGGAGCCTTTACGATGCCGCCTGAGGCGAGCTTGGGAATAAGAGGCGGCTCGCTCGGCATTGAAAAGCTCCAGTCCTGGCCGAAAGCGGAGCCTATCGCGCCTATCATGTCGCCGACGCCGTTGACTATCCACTGCGCCGCGGAGTAAATGCCTGTCCACAGAAGGTTGAGCGCGTCGATGATCCCGTTGCAAACCCCCTTGAAAATCGATCCTATCGCGTTGCAGATTCCCTCAAACGAATCCTTTATGCCTTTCCATGCGAGATCCCAGTCGCCCGAGAAAACTCCTGTCAGAAAATCAATAATTCCGCTGAAATAGTCGATGATACCGCCGATAACGCCTCCGATGATACTGAAGGCGGTTTGAAAGACCGAGCCTATCGCGTTGAAAATATTCGTAAAAATCGGCCCGAATTTTTCGACAAGCCAGTTGACCAGCGGAGAAAGATATTTGTTCCAGACCAGCGCGATAAGGTTCCCCAGCTTTCCGAAAAAATTCAAAAGCTTGGTGAATACCGGCGAAAGAGCATTGTTCCAGGCATCCTGAACGGCTCCCTTGATGAAGCTCCACGCGGGCATGATCCAGTTGTTCCAGACGTTCATCAGCGTGGTACCGACGTTGTTGAAGGCGTCGCAGATGTTTTTGAATATCGCCGCGCCGTCGCCGTTCCACCAACCCGAGAGAGCATCGCCGACATCTCCGAAGATATCGCCGAAAACCGTATAAACGTCATTTCCGATACGCTGCAGTCCGGTGAAAAATTCGGTTATCGTCGCGCCGTCCCTGCTTATCCAATCCGACAGCGACTGAGTTGAAACCGCGAAGGTGCCGGAGATAAGCTCTCCGATACCGCCGAAAAAGGAAGTAAGACCGGAAAAGAGCCTCGCGATCGCTTCTTCGGTTTCGGGACGCACTTTGTCGATGCTGCTGCCGAGCATTGCCCCGAGTCCGTCGAAAACAGTGCTCAGATTTTCAAAGCCCTTTGCGAAATTATCGCCTGTGCGGTTGATAAAGCCCTGAATTTTTCTGCTGTCGCGGGTCAGCCACCGATCAACTCCGCCCGAAAAGGTTTCAAACGCCTTGCCGCCGATGGTGATAAACATCCCCGTCGCCGAGCCCAGAGCACCCAGCGCTGAGCTTCCGACCTTTTGCGCCTTTTCGAGATAGGTTTTTGAGATCGGAACCAGCTTTTTGAAGCTGCTCTCGCAGTTCGCTCGTATTTTGCCCCAGTTGACCGTATTGATCCCGTTTTGAACCTTGTCAACAAAGCCCTTGAAGCCCGACCTTACATAAAAATCCTTAAAGATCTGCCTGAACCTGTCGGAGAGCTTGCTTCCGGCGCTGCCCGCAGCCTTTTCGGCAGCCGTTGCCGCTGTGGTAACAGCCGCCGCGCTTTCCTCCGCGTCCGCGGAGCTGTCCGAGGAATCGTCGTCGGCGGCAGTCTGCGAAATGATATTGAGCCTATCGAACGAAGCAACGCCGCGCTTGACCTCCTCGTTGGTCTTTTTGGTCTCCTCCGTCAGAGCCTTTTGATTATCGACAGAGTCGGAGATCGCCTGAGCGTTTGCGGCAGCCGCGCCCGAGGTGCTGTCCTCTTCTTCCCAGCCGAAGAGCTTACCGAGCTCTCCGACCGCGACCTTCGCTGCGTCTGTCAGCTTTGAGAGAACCGTGGTTATATTCTGAATGACGACCACAGCGCCCTTCAGAACGGGCTTGCCGACGACCGCGAGAAATTGATTCCAGGTCTCCTTGAGATTGCCGAGCACGTTTTCGAGTCCGTCGGACTCCCTCGCCGCCTGACCCAGAGCGCCCGAAGCGGCGTTCGCGTCCTTGACCATCTGCAAAAGCGTGAGCTGCTTCTGCGCCTCGGACAGATCCTTGAAGGACTTTCCGTAGAGCTTATTAGCGGCGGTGTTCCTCGTGGTTTCGGTGCAGGAGAGCCCGAGAGCCGCGTCGTTGGCATAGTTGCCCTTGAGGAAGGATTTCAGACTTTCGGCGGTATCCTCGAGCGAGCGGTC
>CACYDB010000078.1 GCA_902773035.1 uncultured Ruminococcus sp.
CGTCCCCAGTTCTATTTCAGAACAACTGACGTTACAGGTACAATCTCTCTTCCCGAGGGCACAGAGATGTGCATGCCCGGAGATAACGTAGAGATGGACGTTGAGCTTATCACACCGATCGCTATCGAGGTTGGTCTCCGTTTCGCTATCCGTGAGGGTGGTAGAACAGTAGGCTCAGGCGCTGTTATCGCTATCAACGAATAATTAACGCATTATTAAAGCCGCTGCTTTTGCAGCGGCTTTTTGTTATGTGGATAATTAATATTTCAGAGCGGTCTCGATTTTGAATAACGCGCCGTTCAGAATAGGCGGCGTAATCGCTTCGCTGCTGACAGTGATTTCGGAGTTGTCGTCAAAGACGAAGGTGTATTTTTTAACCATCGGTAAAGTAAAGTCGTTCTTCGGAAGCTTGTCCCAGAGTAATACGCCGTTCTCCTTAACTATCTTGATGACTTCGCGGAGCACGTCAGAGGATACGGTTTTGGTGTACTCGGAAACAGGCGGAGTTTCAAACTTGTACACTGTCTTGAGGGCGCAGGTTTCGTCGGAGTTTTTGATAAGCTCCGCGCTTGTGTAGCCTGTAGAGTTTTCGTCGAGAATTTTCAGTGATATTATTTTCTCTGCGTTGGGGAGGGGAGCCTTCTCCGTTTTCATCGCCTCGGTGAAAAGCTCGTAGAGCAGGATTCCGAGCTCCTTGGTGAAAACAGGGCTTTGATTGTCGGAAAAGCTGATTTGTTTACCGCCGTCGTATTTTATCAGAACCTCGCCGCCGAAGTTTTCGGGCAGTCCGTGGGTAAATGAGCTTATACCGTTTTTCGCGGCGAGATCAGCCTCTTTGACAGCCTTTACGAGCTCGGGGAAAATGTCTCCTTTTATATACGTCCATGAGGTCTCATCTCTTTTGTAACCGTCGTTCGCGGAAAGTACGAGAATACTGCCGCCCTCGACTGCCGCGGCGTAGACTGAAATGTATCTTAACCAGTGGCTGTTAACATCGGGATCATTGCAGACGACAGTCTTAAAGGAGCACGACGCTCTGAAAAATATCATCTTGTCCGACTTGATCGTCTTGGGAGCGCTATCGTCGCGGCTGCGGGAAGTTCCGCCGCACATTTCGGGAAATTGCATAATTCGTACCTCCTTATCTGCTCTTATGATAACAGAAAAGCTTGAAGTTGTCTATATAAAAAACCTCCCGTGAAGGAGGTTTTTAGTCTTTGTCTTTCGGATTTACGTGAACCATAATGTGCTTGACCTGCGGAAAGCCCGACTCAACGGCGTTGTGCACGTTCTCGGCAATCTGATGGGCTTCCGTAAGCGGCAGTGAGCTGTCCGCGCCGATTTCAATATCGACATAAACCTTGCTGCCGAATACGCGCGTTTGCAGCAAATCGACGCTCATTACGCCCTCGACGTTAAGGACGAGTTGTCTGATTTCATCCTCGGTCTCCTCGTCGCAGGATCGGTCAACCATTCTGTCGATATTATCCTTGAAGATGTCAAAGGAAACCTTGAAGATGAACAGGCAGATAATTGTGCTCGCGATCGGCTCGAGGATGGGAAATCCGAGCTTGGCACCGCCGATTCCGATAATCGCGCCGACTGATGACAGCGCGTCGCTGCGGTGATGCCACGCCTCAGCCTTGAGAGCAGTAGAGTTGATTTTGTCGCCGTTGATTTTGGTGTACCAGTACATCGCTTCCTTGACGACTACAGATACTACCGCGGCTATCAGGGCGATGAGTCCAATGTCCGCGCGGTCTTTGTAATCGCCCGAGATTATGCTCTGAACGGCTGAAAAGCCGATCGCGCCTCCCGCGAGCAGCAGAAGTATTGAGAGCAGGATTGCCGCCACGCACTCAAATCTTTCGTGACCGTAGGGGTGATCTGAGTCCGATTCCTTCGATGAAAAACGCACTCCGACTATGACGATCAGTCCGCTGAATACGTCCGAGGCGGAATGAACGGCGTCGCTTATCATAGCTCCCGACCTGCCCAGAATGCCCGCGAGGAGCTTAAACAGCGTCAGGAGAATATTAGCGATCATTCCGACCAGTGAAACCCTTACGGCAACGTCCTTCTCGCTTTTCTTTGCCGACATACAACCGCCTCCTATCCTTATATTATATGAGCCGAAGCTAAAAAAAGTACCCGCGGAACAGGTATTTTGCACTGTCCCGCGGGATTTTCCGCTGTCAAATTGACCCGACTCCAAGCCTGAGCTTCGGTCTGTTCAGTTGAGTTATTATACCATAAAAAATAAAGCATTGTCAAATTGTGACTTTTGTCATACTTGTAGACAAGCGCGTGATTTTCTGCTATCATTATTACAGAATCGAAGTCAAGGAGGGAGCCTTATGTTCTCGGATTTTATCATAAGCGACAAGTCACAGCTTATTGAAGCTATTAACGAGTACGGCTTTATGCCGTTCTTTGAAAATTCGATAGAGGGCTTCTCGCTGGAGGAGCATATTTCGCCTGACTGCTGGTA
>CACYDB010000079.1 GCA_902773035.1 uncultured Ruminococcus sp.
ATTTAAAACCCTATTCATTTTTTAAGCGTGCATAGTTAATGCACGCTTAAATGTGTTTATTAAAACTTAAACTCCGAGAAATCAAACGTTGCAAAGTAGTCCTTTGGGGTTTCGGCTCTTCTGATAAGCTTATGTGAACCGTCCTCCTTTAAGAGAACCTCGGCGCTGCGAAGCTTGCCGTTGTAGTTGTAGCCCATTGAGAAGCCGTGAGCTCCTGTGTCGTGGATGTAGATTATATCCCCTATGTCAATCTTCGGGAGCATTCTGTCTATCGCGAATTTATCATTGTTCTCGCACAGTCCGCCCGTAACATCGTACATATGATCGCATTTCTCGTTTTCCTTGCCGAGAACGGTTACGTGATGATATGAACCGTACATAGCCGGTCTCATAAGATTAGCCGCGCAGGCGTCAAGACCGATATAATCCTTATAGATATGCTTTTCGTGGATAGCGGTAGCAACGAGAGCGCCATAGGGAGCGAGCATATATCTGCCGAGTTCTGTATATATCTCAACGTCCCCCATTCCCTCGGGAATAAGGATTTGCTCAAATTTTTTGCGTACTCCCTCGCCTATGTATTGTATGTCGCTTTTAGGCTCGTCGGGCTTATAGTCAACGCCTACTCCGCCTGAGAGATTGACAAATTTAATGTGAACGCCTGTCTTTTTGTGAAGTCTTACGGCGAGTCTGAAAAGTATTCCCGCGAGCTCGGGATAATACTCATTTGAAACCGTGTTTGAAGCGAGAAAAGCGTGAATACCGAAGTCCTCGGCGCCCGCTTCTTTAAGCTCAATAAACGCTTTCTCCATCTGCTCCTCGGTCATACCGTACTTGGAATCGCCCGGTGTATCCATAACCTGAACCTTGTCCTCGCTTCCGCCGAGCTCAAACACTCCGCCCGGGTTAAAGCGGCAACAGATAGTCTTGGGAACCTCGGGTAAGATCTTCTTGATAAAATCAACGTGAGTGTAGTCGTCAAGATTGATATAAGCGCCCATCTCGTACGCCTTTTTCATATCCTCAA
The DNA here is from genome assembly GCA_902773035.1 of uncultured Ruminococcus sp. Taxonomy (GTDB): domain Bacteria; phylum Bacillota; class Clostridia; order Oscillospirales; family Acutalibacteraceae; genus Ruminococcoides. The sequence goes on from CACYDB010000079.1 coordinate 1,028, forward strand.
CGGGAGTTACGTTGGAGCTGAACATAATATTTGAGCCTGAAATACCGCACGACTCGCACAGCATAAGCTCTGTGTATGACGAGCAGTCCATACCGCAGCCCTCTTCCTCAAGGATTTTCATAAGATAAGGGTTCGGAGTAGCCTTTACGGCAAAATATTCCTTATAGCCCTTGTTCCAGCTGAACGCTTCATTGAGCGCTCTGGCATTTTCTCTGATACCCTTTTCATCATAGACGTGAAAAGGAGTCGGGATATCCTTGATGATATCCTTCGCCTGACCGAGAGTCAGGAATGGTTTCTTCTGCATTTTGATTACCTCCGATTACCCATTGACGCGCGTTACTGCGCGTCGTTTATATATTCCTCAATTACCTCTTTTATATCGTCCAAGCCCTCGCCGGTTACGGCTGAGAAGGGTATCAGCTCAGTGTCCTCATAGTCGCCGAGCTCGTCCATAATCTCGTCAATCCGCTTTTCATAGGCGGTTTTTTTGAGCTTATCGCGCTTTGTGAGCACGATTACGAACGGCGCGTTGCTATGATAAAGGAAGTCGAGCATATCATAGTCGTCCTTTGTAGGCTTGTGACGTATATCTATAATCTGAATTATCAGCGCTATATTTCTTCCCGCGGAGAGATAGCCCTCGACAAGCTCAGCCCATCTCGCCTTTTCAGCCTTTGAGACCTTGGCGTAGCCGTAGCCCGGAAGATCAACGAGCTTGAACTCCTCAGCGTCAAAGAAATTGATCGTCGCAGTTTTACCGGGCTGAGAGCTTACTCTCGCAAGGTTTTTGCGCTGTACGAGCTTGTTTATGAGCGAGCTCTTCCCTACGTTTGAATGTCCTGAAAATACAATCTCGGGCTTTACGCTCTCGGGAAGCTGGGATGAAAGTCCCGCTGAATATTCAAATTCTACCTTATTGAAATTCATAGTTACTGCCTTATTGACGATGAATCGAGCTTCGCGCTGTTCGGAAGGATAAGATTGTTTTTCTTATCGTTCGCGATAATCGGCTCAACCGTCGCCGCTGATAAAACCTCGGTAAAATTCTCAACAGGTATAAACGTGACAGACTCGCGTACCACGGGGTCAACCTCCTCTAAATCGGGGATATTGTCCTTCGGGATAAATACCTGCTTAACACCCGCCTTGTATGCTGCCATGGATTTCTCCTTTAAGCCGCCTATGGCGAGGATTTTACCTCTGAGTGTAATTTCACCTGTCATAGCGATATCGCGTCTTACAGGGCGCATAGAAAGCGCTGAGTAGATAGCTACCGCCATTGTGATTCCTGCTGAGGGACCGTCCTTTGGAATAGCTCCCTCGGGCGCGTGCAAGTGAATGTCCTTTGTCTTGTAAAAATCGTTGTTTATCTTCAAAATATCGCTGTGAGAACGGATACAGGTTATAGCGGCGTTGGCGCTTTCCTGCATAACGTCGCCGAGCGATCCTGTAAGCGTGATTTTGCCTGTTCCTGGCATTACGGCAACCTCGATAGGAAGAAGCGTTCCTCCGACTGCTGTCCATGCAAGACCGTTGACAACGCCTATTTCGTCGCTGTCGGGAAGCTTGTCCCCTCTCACCTTCTGAACGCCGAGGTATTCGCCGATGTTTTTATCGGTAAACTTGATGCTATCGAGCTCTCCGTTTACGTACTTGACGGCAAATTTTCTTATTGCCTTCGCAATTTCCTGCTCAAGCCTTCTGACTCCTGCTTCCCTTGTATAAGCGTCGATTATGAGATATACAGCGGACTGCGTGAATTTGACGAGCTTAGTATCAAGACCGTTAGCCGCAATCTGCTTGGGAATGAGGTGCTTTTTGGCGATGTTGAACTTTTCCTCGCGCGTATAGCTTCCGATTTCTATTATCTCCATTCTGTCATAGAGCGGAGGCGGAATCTGCGAAGCGTCGTTAGCTGTCGTTATAAAGAAGACGTTTGACAAATCAAACGGGATGTCTATATAGTGGTCAACGAACTTATTGTTCTGCTCAGCGTCGAGAACTTCAAGAAGCGCTGATGAGGGGTCGCCCTTATAGTCGGAGCCCAACTTGTCAATCTCATCGAGAATGAGCAGAGGATTATTACTTCCCGCGCTCTTTACCGCGTTGATGATCCTGCCCGGCATTGAACCTATGTAGGTCTTGCGGTGGCCGCGGATCTCAGCCTCATCATGAACGCCTCCGAGGGCTATTCTGGCTGACTTCCTGCCCATAGCCGCGGCTACGGACTGGGCGATAGATGTTTTACCTACGCCCGGAGGTCCTACCAGACAGATTATCTGACCCTTGATTTTGTTGTTGAGCTTTCTGACGGCGAGCTGTTCGATTATACGCTCCTTGACGTTTTTCAGACCGTAGTGATTCTTTTCAAGCTTTGCTTCAATTTGCTTTAAATTGAGCTTGTCCCTAGTGCTGACGTTCCACGGAAGGTCGAGCACTGTGTCAAGATATGTATGAATTACCGAGGCTTCCTGGCTTCCGAACGGCATTTTGGACATTCTCTTGCATTCCTTTAAGAGAACCTCCTCGCTTTCCTCGGGGAGCTTCAAAGCCTTTATCTTCTCGATAAATTGCTCTGACTCAGACGACGGAGTATCGGTTTCTCCCAGCTCGGACTCAATTATATATTTTTGCTCGCGCAGGAAATACTCGCGCTGTGTTTTATCTATTCTTTCCTTGGCTTCTCTCTCGATTTGTTCCTCAATCTCGAGGATATAAACCTCCTGGTGCATTATATCAAGAAGCGTTTCCATTCTTGAGGTTTTATCGAGGGTGTCGAGCAGGAGCTGCTTGTCCTCGTAGTCGGGAAGAATGTTGCCAGCGATAAAATCGGCGAGCTCTCCCCCTTCGTTGCAGGTCGCTACTCTGAACAGCACGTCGGAAGCTAGATTGGGAGTAAATGACGCGTACTCCTGAAAGACAGATTTAAGCTGACGTACAAGCGCTATATCTCGGGATGTAGTCGGCTCGTCATAGTCCTTATAGGAAATAGTCTCGGAGAAAAGACATTTATTGAATTCATAATATCTTTCCGCGCGGGCTCTGTATAAGCCCTCGACGATGATTCTAGTAGTATCGTCAGTCTGCTTTATAACCTGAACAATGCGGCATACAACGCCCATTTCAAACAAATCGGAATCAACGGGATCCTTGACGGCGGGATTCTTCTGAGCCACAAGGAAAATCTCCTGATTATTCTTCATAGCGGCGCTGATGGCGATTTGAGATTTCTTTCTTCCTACGTCGAAATGAAGTAAGGTTTTTGGAAAAACAACGAGTCCTCTAAGCGGAAGAACAGGCAGGTTATATTTATCAAAACCTAATTTTCCCATAATTAACTCCTTAAAATTACTAATTTACCTTATCTCTAAAAAATCCAAATGCTGTAGTGCTAAAATCTTTAAGATTTTTCACATTACAGCAGATAGACTATTAATTACGAAACCTCCTCGGCTTCGATGATTTTGTTGTTGAAATTTAAGTTGGACTGACGCTTTGAATTGCTTCGCTCAATAATCGGCTCGGCGTTCTTCTCCACGACATCCTCGTTAATGATAATCTTTATGATAGTTTCGTCCGAGGGCACATCAAACATCAAATCGTTTAAGATGTTCTCCATAATACCGCGCAGACCTCTCGCGCCTGTTTTCTGCTCCTTGGCTTTATTTGCGACAGCCTTGAGCGCTTCAGCGGTAAACTCCAGATCGACTCCGTCGAGCGCAAACAGCTTTGTATACTGCTTCATCAGAGAGTTTTTGGGCTCGGTGAGAATCTTTACGAGAGCGTCAACATCAAGACCGTTGAGGGCGGTTATAACGGGGATTCTTCCCACAAGCTCGGGGATAATGCCGTATTTAACGAGGTCGTGAGCTACGACATCGTTCATCCAGCCTGTCTCATCGAGGACGGCTTTCTCCTGAACGTTGGCGCCGAAGCCTACGATCGAGGCTCCCTTACGCTTCTCGACAATCTTTTCAAGACCGTCGAACGCTCCGCCGCAGATAAAGAGAATGTCCTTTGTATTGACCTGCAAAAATTCCTGCTGAGGATGCTTTCTTCCGCCGGTCGGAGGAACATTTGAGACCGTTCCCTCGAGGATTTTTAAAAGCGCCTGCTGAACGCCCTCGCCGCTAACGTCACGGGTAATCGAGGGGTTCTCGGATTTACGGGAGATTTTGTCTATCTCGTCAATGTAAATGATACCGCGTTCAGCCTTTTCTATATCGAAATCAGCCGCCTGAATGAGCTTTAAGAGGATGTTTTCAACGTCCTCGCCGACGTATCCTGCTTCCGTGAGGGTAGTGGCGTCGGCTATAGCGAAGGGTACATCCAGAGCCTTTGCGAGAGTCTGAGCGAGCAGCGTCTTGCCTACGCCCGTGGGACCGAGTAAAAGAACGTTGCTCTTGGCGAACTCAATGTCGTTATCGTTGCCGAAAACGCGCTTGTAGTGGTTATATACCGCTACGCTGAGCGCTCTCTTGGCTTTGTCCTGCCCTATTACGTACTCATCGAGAATTTTCTTGATCTCAGCAGGCTTGAGCAGCTGAGGAATATCGGAAACGTTCTCGCCTATATTATCTTCTTGCGCCGGAGCCTCAAAGCCCGATTCGTCGAGAATGTTGACGCACAGCTCGACGCACTGGTCGCATATATAAACTCCGTTGCCTTTTACAAGTCTGCCGACAAACTCCTGCGGTTTTCCGCAAAAGGAGCAGTAGATGTTATCATCGTGGTTGTTAGGCATAATTACCCTCGCTTAAAAACTATGATTATCTCTTTTCAAATACCTTGTCAATCAAACCGTACTCCAGAGCCTGTTGAGCGGTCATAAAGTTATCACGGTTAGTATCTTTCGCGATTACGTCCACAGGCTGACCTGTGTTCGCGGCAAGAATCTCGTTAAGTCTTTTCTTTATATCAAGAATATGCTGTGTATGAATCTCCATATCCGTAGCCTGACCCTGAGCGCCGCCTGAGGGCTGGTGGATCATAATATCGGCGTTGGGAAGCGCGTATCTCTTACCCTTGGCGCCTGCCGCGAGGAGAAAAGCTCCCATACTGGCTGCCATACCCATACAGATGGTGGATACATCGCACTTGATATAGTTCATTGTATCGTAAATCGCGAAGCCGTCTGTTACGGAACCGCCCGGGCTGTTGATATAAAGACTGATGTCCTTTGTGGGATCCTGAGCCTCGAGGTAGAGCAGCTGAGCTACTACTACGCTGGCGCTGGCGGAATTGACTTCCTCGTTAAGCATAACGATTCTGTCGTTTAAAAGACGGGAATATATGTCGTATGAGCGTTCGCCTCTGTTTGTCTGTTCAACAACATAAGGTACTAAAGCCATATTGAATCATCCTTTCATCATATTATCGGAACAAAAAGCCGAAGGTATTCAGCTTATTTTACTTTCGCGTTCTCTCTGACAAGCTTCATAGCCTTGTCAACCTTGAGATCCTCGGAAAGTGACTCGGGAGCTACGAAGTTCTTGACCTCGTCAGCCTTCATATTATATGTTTCGGCAAGTCTGTTATATTCTTCTTCGAGGTCCTTCTCCTCAACAGTGATCTCTTCCTGACGAGCGATCGCCTCTAATACAAGACGGAGCTTAACTCTCTTCTCAGCCTGCGGCTTGTAGGTAGCCTCGATTGTGCCTCTCTCCATACCTGTGTACTGGAGATATGTATCGAGGTTAAGACCCTGTGACTGCAGCTGCATCTCAAACTGCTGAACCATATCGCGAACCTCGTTATCGTACATAACCTCGGGAATTTCCTCTGTCGCGAGCTCTACGAGAGCGTCTGTAAGCTTGTTGTCGAAGTCCTTATCGGCTTCCTCCTCAAGTCTCTTGGCAACCTTTTCCTTGAGCTCCTCCTTGTATTCCTCGAGAGTATCCTTCTCGGAAACATCCTTTACGAACTCGTCGTCAACCTCGGGAAGCTCCTTAGTCTTGATCTCGTGGAGCTTGATCTTGAACTGAGCGTCCTTGCCCTTGAGGTTCTCGGCGTTGTAGTCCTCGGGGAAGGTTACGTCGATTGTGAAGTCCTCGCCTGTAGAGTGACCTACGATAGCCTCCTCAAAGCCGGGGATGAACTGACCGTCGCCGAGCTTCAGGTTGAAGTTCTCAGCCTTGCCGCCCTCAAAAGCCTCGCCGTCGGCAAAGCCTTCAAAGTCGATTACAACTGTATCGCCGTTCTCGGCGGCTCTGTCCTCAACAGTTACCATACGGCTGTTTCTCTCGCGTACTGCCTGGAGCTCCTCGTCTACAGCCTCGTCTGTAACCTCGGTTGAGAGCTTCTCGACCTCAATTCCCTTGTAGCCGTCAACTGTGAGCTCGGGAGCTACTGTGATTTTAGCGGTGAAGGAATAACCCTCGTCGCTTACTTCCTTGATGCTGAGGTCGTCAACGCTTACAGCCTTGAGACCCGCTTCGATTGTAGCGTCAGCGAGAGCCTTGGGATATGTCTCGTCAATAGCGTCATCATAGAATACGCCCTTGCCGTACATTCTCTCGATCATATGCTTGGGAGCCTTACCCTTTCTGAAGCCGGGAATGTTGATGCTCTTGACCTGCTTTTTGTAAGCCTTGATTGTAGCGGCGGCGAATGTCTCCTTGTCAACGCTCACCTCTAACTCATATTTATTTGCGTCCTCGAGTTTTGTAGAATTAATTAAGCTCATTTTAGATTCCTCCATAAAATTTCAGTTTAACAAAGTAATTATATCATTTTACATTGATTATATCAATATATATTTGTGAACTTTTGTATAGTAAAAGCGCTATCTGACGAGTATCGGCATAAAGCTCAGAGCGTCGCAGGAAATAAGCCTATAGGTAATGCCGTCAAGCTCGCCGTTAAAGGCGCCTTTGATCATATTTTGACCATGGATATGGCCGTAATAGCACCTTTTAACGCCGTATTCTTTGAAAATATCAATTATTTCATCACATTTGTACCCCGCGTACACGGGCGGATAATGAAGAAAGACCGTCTTTTCCTTATCGCTGTCCTTGGCGGTATCGAGAGACAGGCGAAGTCTGCCGCATTCACGGCTTAGAATACGCTTGTCCTCCTCGGAGTCGGAGTCAATAATCCAGCCTCTTGTACCGCAGATAACGTAATTATCAACCTCAAAGCTGTTGTTGAACAGGATCTTGATTGAGTCAAAGCCTTTTTTTTCAAGATAGCGGTTAATTTTACTCAGAGTATCCCACCAGTAGTCGTGGTTGCCCTTAAGTAAAATCTTTTTGCCCGGGAGTGAGTTTATATACTCAAAGTCCTTTTCCGTTTCAGAAAGCTTCATTGCCCAGGAAATGTCGCCGCCGATCACAACGGTGTCGTTATCGGTAATCAGCTTTTTCCAATTGGATGTCAGGCGTTCAACATAATTGTCCCAGCCGTGAAAAACATCCATCGGCTTATCTGTGCCGAGCGATAAATGCGGGTCGGCTATCGCGAAAAGGGACATTTATTTTACACCCAAAGCGCCGAGTACGTAGTCGGGCATATCGTCAACCTTGACAACGTCGGAGAAGCGCGCCTTTTTATCCTTTAAGCTTGAAAGCGGCTTCGGGATATCGGCTGAGGTGATATCGTTGAGCAGGTCAACCATATCAAACTCATTATCGGGAAGCTCTCTGCCGTCGTTTACTGCCTCAAGCACAGCCCTTGAGAACTTGTAGGGACTGGCTGTGGAAGCGATAACAGTCGGAGTCTTATCCCCTGTCTCGCTGACGTACTTGTCGTAAACGGCTACGGCTACGGCTGTATGAGTATCGCAGAGATAGCCCTGCTCGTCAAACATCTTTTTGATAGTTTCCTTGGTCTTGACGTCGTCGCAGAAGCCGCCGTAGAACGCTGACTTAACGGCGTCTTTAACCTCGTCTGTGACCTCGTACTTACCTACGGTTTTGAGCGCTGTCATCCACTCCTTAGTGGTTGTATCGCTGTCGCCCGAGAGCTTGTAGAGAAGTCTTTCGAGGTTTGAGGAAACGAGAATATCCATTGAAGGTGAAATTGTTGTATAGAACTGACGGTTCTTATCGTAAACGCCTGTGTTGATGAAGTCAGTCAGAACGTTGTTGGAGTTTGAAGCGCAGATAAACTTGTTGACGGGAAGTCCCATACAGCAGGCGTAGTAGGACGCGAGGATATTACCGAAGTTACCTGTCGGAACTACAACGTTGATTTTATCTCCGAGGCTGATTTTACCGTCGTTTACAAGCTCGCAGTAGGAAGCTATGTAGTAGACGATCTGCGGAAGGAGTCTGCCCCAGTTGATAGAGTTCGCGGAGCTGAACATCATATTGTTCTTCTCGAGCTCGGATGCGATCTCGGGAGTTGTGAAGATTTTCTTTACGCCTGTCTGAGCGTCGTCGAAGTTACCCTCGATCGCGCAGACCTTGACGTTGCCGCCCTCCTGAGTATTCATCTGATGCTTCTGCATCGGGCTGACGCCGTCTACGGGATAGAATACGATAATTTTTGTATGCTCAACGTCCTTGAAGCCTTCCAGAGCGGCTTTGCCTGTATCGCCCGAGGTCGCGACAAGAATTACGGCGTCCTTGCCGTCGTTAGTCTTTTTAAGCGACTTTGTGAGCAGGTGAGGCAGAATCTGGAGTGCCATATCCTTGAAGGCGCAGGTAGGACCGTGCCAGAGCTCAAGAATATTGACGTCGTTTCCGTTATAGCTTTTGTAAGCGATCGGTGCGGGATTGTCGGAGCCGAACTTCTCGGCGGTGTACGCCTTTTCTACGCAATCCTCGATTTCGTCGGCAGTAAAGTCTGTAAGGAAATCAGCGAAAACCTTCTTCGCGATACCCTTGTAGCCGAGCGGCAAAAAGCTCTTTAATACGTCTGTATCATACTTGGGAAGCTCCTGCGGTACGAAGAGTCCGCCATCCTTTGAGATACCCTGAGCGATTGCCTGAGAAGCCGATACAACTTCGTTTTTATTCTCCGTGCTGTTATACAACATAAAATCACCCTTTCGTGTATTTTCACAACTTAACATTATACCTTAAAACGCTTTATTTGTCAAAGCTTTGACAGAATTCAAGCGCGTTTTCAAAAAATATTTTTTTAACCAGCGTTTCGCTGTAGTTCTCACGCAGGAAAAGCTCGTAAATATCGCACATAGAGTCGATTCCATTTATATCCGAGGGCAAGTCGCAGCCGTCAAAATCAGCGCCTATCGCCAGATTGTTCTCCCCTCCGAGCGACAGAAAATGCTCGGCGTGTCTGAGAATGTCACATTTTGAGGCTTTGAGCTTGTCATTGTTAAGAAAATCCCTGTGGAAGTTAAGTCCCACAAGCCCGTTTCTGCGTTTTATGATTTCAAACTGCTCGTCGGTCAGATTTCTTTTATGATTTGTTACCGCTCGCGAATTTGAGTGAGTGGCGATCAGCGGTCTTGATGAATATTTTACAACGTCATAAAACAGCCTGTCGCTCGCGTGAGATACGTCAATTAAGATTTTATTCTTCTCGAGCTCTTTTATTACGTCGATTCCGAACTTGGTTATTCCGTTTGAGTGGCTGACCATAGCTCCCGCGCCGAGCTCATTTCTGCCGTTCCAGGTGAGCGTGACGATTTTAACTCCAAACTCATTAAATAAGCTAATGTTCTCAAGCTTTCCTGCTAAAACCGACGCGTTCTCAACGGTAAATATCGCGCCCTTTCCTCCGTTATTCGCGATAAGCTTTATATCGGAATAGCTTCGGATTATGGTGAAATTGTATTTTTCGCACTGCTCGACAAGGGTTGAGTAGGCTTTTCTGAACATCGCGGTCGCTCTCTCCCCTTTTATCTCCTCGGGCACACATATCGCGAAGCACTGGATATAGGGTGAGATCAATTCGGATTTTTGCGGAGTAATATGGAAATCCGGGTTGCTCATATCACAGCCGCGAGCCAGACACTCATAGATAGTATCGCAGTGAAAATCAAAAAGGCGCATAATCTCCTCCTTGTGTAAAAGCGTTCTCTATGTAGTTTATGTCGGGCTTTCCTTTATCATACACGATTACCTCGGCGACATCAAAGCGCGGCTGCTTGTCGTACATATACTGTTTAAGAAAGCCCGCGGCGGTCAACATAATACGCCTTTGCTTCCTGACTCCGACGGCGAACTGCGGAGATAACATTTGCCCCGCGTGTCTGGTTTTAACCTCGACAAAGGCAATATACTCCTTGTTTTCGGCTATGATATCAATTTCACCTGTTTTTGAGCTGTAATTCCTTGTGATTATCTTGTATTTATTCTTTTTGAGAAATTCAGCGACAGCTTTCTCGCCCTTTTCTCCCAGTATCTGTTTATCGGTCATTGTTCAATATCTTAGTTAAAAAGCTCATTCTGTGTATCTCGCAGGGACCGTACTCCCTGATTTTTTCAACGTGAAGCTTCGTACCGTAGCCCTTGTGCTTATCAAAGCAATATTGTGGGTATTTTTCGGCGTATTCATAGCAGAGGCGGTCACGGCTGACCTTGGCGAGAATCGACGCCGCAGCGATCGACATTGACTTAGCGTCACCCTTGATGACGTATTCGCAAGGGATATCAAGCGGCGGCAGTCGGTTGCCGTCAATCAGAGCGTAATCGGCTGAGGTTTTCAGCCCCTCAACAGCGCGTTTCATAGCTAGCATTGTCGCGTTTAGTATATTCATTTCCTCGATTTCCTCTACTGTAGCGAATGCAACCGAATAATCGAGCGCCTCCTCCTTTATAACGTCAAAGAGGGCTTCGCGCTTTTTTTCGGAAAGCTTCTTGGAATCATTGACTCCTTCTATTATCTGACCCTCGCGCAGAATCACCGCGGCGGCGCATACAGGTCCCGCGAGCGGTCCCCTGCCTGCTTCGTCAACTCCGCAGATGTTTATGAATCCGAGGTTTCTTTTTTCGTTCTCATATTGAAGCCAGTCCATCATAAATCCTCCGGATATTCGAGAGTTATCAAGCCGAATTTTCCGCCGCGGTACTCGTCAAAGAGAAGATTAGCCGCGCGTTCGGTGTCAATCTCTCCGCCTGAGATGAGCATTCCTCTTTTTCTCCCTATGAGCTCAAGAGCGTCGTAGGGCTGAATATCGGTGATATCCTCCTTTTTAAGCTTGAATCTTGCTAAGAATTCGTCTGTCGGATGGTTTTGCATAAGCTCGAGGAAATCCATAGCCAGAAGCTCAATGTCGAGAATCTGATCTTTGATAGCTCCTGTAAAGGCGAGGTGCCTGCCGACCTTTTCGTCCTCGAATTTAGGCCAGAGTACGCCCGGGGTATCGAGCATTTCGAGATCCTTGGAGATCGTATACCACTGATTTCCCCTTGTAACGCCAGGTCTGTCCTCGACCTTGGCGCGTGTTTGCTTTGACACTTTGTTGATAAACGAGGACTTGCCGACGTTGGGTATACCCACAATCATAACCCTGAGAATAGGATTTTTGAGTCCCTTTGCCTGTTGAGCCTTGAACTTATCGGCAAGAATCTCTCTGACGGCGGGTACAAATCTGTTTAGCCCTCTGCCGCTTTTGCAGTCTACGGGAATCGCGGTAACGCCCTGCTTTTTATAGTATTCAACCCACTTGTTAGTGGCGTTTCTGTCAGCCTTGTCGCATTTATTTAACAGTACGAGCTTGGGCTTATTCTGGATTATATCGGCTAAGTCGGGATTACTGCTGCTTATCGGAATACGCGCGTCGAGAATCTCAACGACTACGTCGATAAGCTTGAGCCCCGCCTGAATTTTGCGCTTGGTCTTGGTCATATGACCCGGGAACCACTGTATATTCTGACTCTGCATAACATCCTCCGTTGAAAATAAGATAAACTCACACATAAAGTGTGAGTTTAATTTATCCTACAAATTTAATATGATCAAAAGGAAATACTACAAACTGAGCCTTTCCGATTATATCTTTGACGTCAATCAAGCCTATCTCGGGCGAGCGGCTGTCAAGCGATACGGTTCTGTTATCTCCCATAACAAACACCTTGCCCTTGGGTACAACCTGAGGTATTTCACCCTGCTCGTCACGGGTATGTCCCTTGATGTAATCCTCCTTGAGCACCTCGCCGTTAACTCTGACGGTCTCGGTCTCAAAGTCGATTTCGAGTTTGTCGCCCTCGGTCGCTATAACACGCTTGATCAGAGGCTTTGAATACTCAGCGCCGTGACTGATTACAACAATGTCGCCGTGGTTTGGAGTATAGAAGAAGTTGGTGACAATAACCTTATCCTCGCTCTTGAGAGTATCAAGCATAGAGGTGCCGCTGACGTCTACAAGACGCAGGAAGAAGGTGAGAATTATAACAACGATAGCAACAGCGAATACGAGTGAATGTATCCATTCGTAAAGACTTGATGTACCGTCGCTCTTCTTCAGGTGAATGGCGCGAGGTTCTGTCGCGGGCTTTAAAGCCTTATTTGCTTTGGATTTACTCATAAAAACACCTTAAATCTATTTTACAAATCTGAATTTATTGAACGGAAAAACTACACATCTTACCTTGCCGATAATATCTTTGACGTCGATTAGTCCTATACGAGTTCCGCGGCTGTCGCTCGATTCCTCTCTGTTATCACCCATAACAAAGACCTTGCCCTTGGGGATAACCGAAGGAATTACTGCGTCCTCCCTGATAGTTTTACCCTGAATGTACGGCTCAGAGAGCTTTTTGCCGTCTACCGTAACGGTGTTATTGTCAAAGTTGATATCGAGAGTCTGTCCCTCAGACGCGATAACTCGCTTAACAAGCGGAGCTTTGTACTCAACTCCATGGCTGATTATGACGATATCGCCGCAGCTTGGGGTTGCAACGGTATTTGTGATAAGCACCTTTTCCTTATCCCATAAGGTCGGGTTCATCGATCTGCCGTCTATATCTACGATTCTGACAAAGAAGGTCAGAGCAATTACAACTATTATAATCGCGTATACAAAGGATGAAAGCCAGTCAAAAACAGAATTAACGGCATCAGACTTTTTCAGATGAACAGTTGACATTTCCTTAATTGGTTTTTTCATAACGCTTCCTTAAAGAATAGTAAAAAAGGGACTGAACAGTCCCCTCTCTTACTATTAGACCAGTTCTTTAACCTTAGCGGCCTTACCGACACGGTCACGCAGATAGTAGAGCTTAGCTCTTCTGACTTTACCGCGGCGTACAACCTGTACGTTTCTTACGTTAGGAGAATGAAGCGGGAAAACCCTCTCGATACCTACGCCGTAAGATACGCGTCTAACGGTAAATGTCTCGGCAACGCCTGAACCGCGCTTTGCGATAACTGTGCCCTCGAACATCTGGATTCTTTCTCTCTGTCCCTCGCGGATGTTAACAGATACCTTAACAGTATCACCGATACGGAACTGAGGTGCGTCAGCCTTTACTGAATCGGCTGCGATTGTCTTTAATGCGTCCATATTGAACCTCCTAAAAATTTCAGATATTCGTGCGTAAAACGCAGAGGACTATCCGCTTCAAATTGCGGCAATGTGCCGTTTTCTGAACCCCATTACAAAAGTAACGGTATCCAAATGCTTTAATATAATATCACAAACAGTGGGTAAATGCAAGTGTTTTTTGATAAAAAAGAATATTATCCGTAGATATTGTTAAGCTTGTTCAAAAACTTTATGAAATACTCGGGCAAATCCGACGAAAACTCGAGATATTCACTCGTAGACGGGTGTACAAAGCCGATTTTACGCGCGTGAAGGCATTGTCCGTCAAAGTATACCTTCTCTTTTTTACTACCGTAAACGTCGTCTCCCGCAACGGGATGACCTATATACGCCATATGAACGCGTATCTGATGAGTTCTGCCTGTTTCGAGCCTGCATTTTATATGAGTGTACGCGCCGTATCGTCTGATGACCTCAAAATGAGTGACGGCGTTCTTTGAATTTTTCTCAGTCACCGCCATACGCTTACGCTCGATGGGATGACGTCCTATAGGCGCGTCTACTGTACCGCTGTCCTCTTTTATATTTCCGAGCACCACAGCCTCGTACTCGCGCGTAAAGGAATGCTCCTTGATCTGTTCGGCGAGGGATTTGTGCGCCTTATCATTTTTTGCGACGATTAACAAGCCGCTCGTATTTTTATCGATCCTATGCACGATTCCCGGACGCATAACGCCGTTAATTCCGGAGAGCCCGTCTTTGCAGTGATAAAGCAGAGCGTTTACAAGCGTACCGCTATAATTGCCCGCGGCGGGATGAACCACCATTCCCTTGGGTTTGTTTACTACGAGCAGGTCGTTATCCTCGTAAACGATGTCAAGAGGGATATTCTCAGCCTCGGCTTCGTACTCCACAGGGTCGGGAATCATAACGTCAATGCTGTCGCCCTCTCTGAGCTTGTAATTCTTTGAAACCTGCTTTCCGTTCACTGAAATATTGCCGCTTTCAATTAGATTGACAACGGCGCTGCGGGTTATATCAGACAGACTGTCAGCGAGGAATTTATCTATCCTCTGCCCTGTGCTTTCGGTCGCGACGGTATAATTATAGCTTTGCATTGTTTTTATCCTTTTTATTTAGGAAATCCGAGAAGAATATCAGGAAAATCACCATCAAGCCCGCGCCGACTGTTATACAGTAGTCAGCGAAGTTGCATACGGGTGGGAAAAAGCTGACGCTCAGATAATCCACAACATAGCCGTAGAATATACGGTCAATGAGATTGCCTATTCCTCCGCCGATAATCAGTATCGCTGAGATATTGAACAGCTTGCTTTTGACTCTCTTTTTGAACAGATAATAAATCAAAGCTATGATAATAACTATCGTAAAGACGATAAAAATCCATCTCGCGTCGGATAACATTCCGAAAGCCGCTCCCCTGTTCTCTACATATCTGAGATAGAAGAGTCCGGGAATCACAGTTACCTCGGATATGGGTTTTAAGTTATTTATTACAAGTATTTTTATAATATAATCAATCGCCGCTACCAAAACCGAGCAGCCTAAAACTATATATGGCATAAAAACTCCAAAATGGTCGGTGCAGCTTTCTACACCGACCATAATTAATTATTCAAAAAATTTGCAGCACTTGTCGCAAAGCGTCGGGTGAGCTGAGTTAAGTCCGACAGATTTGCTGATTGACCAGCATCTCTCGCACTTGCCGCCCTCAGCCTTTTCGACGGAAATCTTAAGCTCTCCATCGCCTTCGAGGATTTCAACCTCGGATACAATCAGAGCGGGCTTAATTTCGTCCTTAACTGAGTTGAGGAAGTCAAGATACTCGCCTGAGGCTGTGAGTACAACCTTCGCTTCGAGCGAGGACTTGATAGTCTTTTCTTTTACGAGAGGCTCAATTTCCTTCTTACCGTCGTCTCTGAGCTGAGAAATCTTCTCCCACTGAGCCATAAACGCGTCGTCTACGTCAAGAGCTACTACCTCAGGCATATCGTTGAAGATAATGCTCTCGGTATTGTCGCCTTTTCTGTGAGGCATATACTGCCAGATTTCATCGGATGTATATGCGAGAATCGGGCAGAGCATTCTTGTCATAGCGTCTAAGATGAGATAGATAGCGCTCTGAGCGGAACGTCTCTCAACGCTGTCCTTCTTCTCAGTATAGAGTCTGTCCTTGAGTACGTCAAGGTAGAAGTTAGACATATCAACTACGCAGAAGTTATAGATTCCGCGATAAACCTGATGGAACTCAAACTTCTCGTAGGAAGCCTTAACGTTCTCGATAAGGTTGTTGAGCGTCTTTACGGCCCATTTATCAATATTCATCATATTTTCGGGAGCGACCATATCCTTGTCGGGCTCAAAGTCGCTGATGTTTCCGAGAATATAACGAGCGGTATTTCTGATTTTTCTGTAGGTCTCTGAGGTCTGCTTTAAGATATCGTTGGAGATAGTAACATCCGTCTGATAGTCTGTCGAAGAAACCCAGAGTCTGAGCACATCCGCGCCGTACTGCTTGATAACAGCCTGCGGGCTGATACCGTTGCCGAGGGATTTACTCATCTTTCGCCTTTCGAGGTCAAGAATCATACCGTGAGTAAGTACGGTCTTGTACGGAGCTACGCCCTCTGTAGCTACAGAGGTTAAGAGTGATGACTGGAACCATCCTCTGTACTGGTCGTTACCCTCGAGATAGAGGTCAGCCGGGAACTTGAGATAAGGACGGCGTTTTACAACGGCGGTATGTGATGAACCGCTGTCGAACCAAACGTCCATAATATCCTTTTCCTTCTCAAAGCTCTTGCAGCCGCACTTCTTACACTCGCAACCCTCGGGCATTAAGTCCTTGGCGTCCTTCTCAAACCAAGCGTTGGAGCCTTCCTCGCCGAAGATTTCGGCAACCTTGAGCATAGCGTCCTTGTCAACATAAGGCTCGCCGCAGTCCGCGCAATAGAAAATCGGAATCGGCACGCCCCATTTACGCTGACGTGAGATACACCAGTCCTTGCGGTCGCGTACCATTGAGGTGATTCTTTCCTTACCCCACGCGGGTACCCAGTCAACAGTATTGATAGCGTCAATCGCCTTATCCTTGAAGTCCTCTACTGAGCAGAACCACTGGTCAGTAGCTCTGAACAGAATCGGAGATTTACATCTCCAGCAGTGAGGATACTGGTGGATAATCTTTTTTAATGCAAAGAGCGCGCCTGTCTGATCAAGATAAACCGCGATCTTTTTATTAGCTTCATCTGTTGTAAGACCCGCGAACTGACCCGCTTCTTCGGTCAATACACCGTCGGAATCAACGGGACATACAACGGGGATATCATAGTTAAGACAAACGTTGTAGTCGTCTACGCCGTGTCCTGGAGCTGTGTGTACACAACCTGTACCGCTCTCGAGAGTGACGTGTTCGCCGACGATAACAACTGATTCACGATCAAGGAAAGGATGAGCTGTTTTCATAAACTCGAGCTCGCTGCCCTTGATTGTCGCAACTACCTCATAATCGGTAATACCCGCTTCCTCAAAGGCTGATTTGTACAAATCAGTAGCCATAACGAAGTATTCGTCACCGCTCTTGATGATCGAATACTCAAATCTCGGACCTACGCAGATAGCGAGGTTAGCGGGAAGCGTCCATGTGGTAGTTGTCCAGATTACGAAGTTTACTTTTGCGGGATCGATACCCATAGCCTCGAACTTGCCGAGGTCGTCTGTAACCTTGAACTTTACATAAATTGAGTGGCACGGATCCTCGGCGTACTCGATTTCAGCCTCAGCCAGAGCCGTCTTACACTCGGGACACCAGTAAACAGGCTTTAAGCCCTTGTAGATGTAGCCCTTGGTAGCCATTTCGGCAAATACCTTGATCTGCTCAGCCTCAAATTCGTGCTTTAAGGTGATGTAAGGATTATTCCACTCACCAATAGCGCCGAGTCTTTTGAACTGATCACGCTGATCGTTGATGTAGCCGGTAACGAACTCCTCACACATCTTGCGGAGCTCGAGCACGGAAATATCCGCCGAGCTTCCGATACCCGCCTTCTGACGAGCCTTGAGCTCTGTCGGAAGTCCGTGAGTATCCCAGCCGGGTACATAAGGCGCCTTGAAGCCAGACATATTCTTGTAGCGCACGATAAAGTCCTTAAGAATCTTATTGAGCGCGTGGCCGAGGTGGATATCACCGTTTGCGTACGGAGGACCGTCGTGAAGAACATAAAGAGGCTTACCCTCGTTATGCTCCATAAGCTTGTCGTATAAATTGTTATCTTCCCATTTCTGTAAGGTAACAGGCTCACTCTTAGGTAAGCCTGCTCTCATAGGAAAATCTGTTTTAGGAAGATTGAGCGTGGAATTATAATCCTGTGACATTCTGATTACTCCTAAATTTTATATATTATTCGTC
>CACYDB010000080.1 GCA_902773035.1 uncultured Ruminococcus sp.
GACCGTAAGCTACAGCAATCTCAAACCCGGTACGATCTACAATTTCTATGTGCTCGGAAGTACGGAAGTTACGCCTAAGTTCAAGCTCGGCAACGTTTACTATTTCAACCAGTATGCCGCCGATAAAAACGGAAACTTGAGCTTTTCATATGCGTCCGACGATGGCAAAACCCTTCTGGTCGAAATGAAGCAGGAGACGGCTGCAAACAGTACGAATAAGGCTGTAACCAAAAAGAAGAATCCGATGAAGATTACGGTTAAAAAGAAAACAATCAGCCTCAAAAAGCTCAAGAAAAAAGCTCAGAAGGTTAAGCCGATCAAGGTCACGAAAAACAAGGGCAAAGTAAAATACAAGCTGATTGCCAAGAAAACCTCAAAGAAAATCCGTAAGCTCGTCAAAATCAGCTCCAAGGGAACCGTTACGGTCAACAGGTGGAAAAAGGCAAAGAAAGGCACATATAAAATCGGTGTAAAAATCACGGCGAAGGGTACCTCAAAATATAAATCAAAATCAGTTACCCGTTCCGTGAAGATTATAATAAAGTAAGTGTAAAAGCGGAGGAAAACTTATGAAAAAGATAATTTCAATCATCATTGTTTGTTTATTGATCGCCTCGCTCTATACCGTCGGCGTACAAGCGAAGGTTACGGCAGACAATCTGCCGTTCAAGCTTATCCCGCCCAAATCGATTACGATGAGCAAGGTCTACGAAGGCGACTCAACCGACGTCCACCTCTCCTTCAGCAAGGAGGAGGATATGGTCTCGTTTATGCAGGATATGGCAGACGAGGAGAAGAAAGCAAAATTCTTCAGCGACTACGGCGTTGAGGACTTCGGCATATTCGCGCAGATCGACTGGGCGATCGACGACAAAACCGACTGGCATCACGACACATGGTGGGACGATAACGAGGCTACCCGCTATTATGGCATGGGTTACGATATTGACGGACACCCCCGCACGTGCGAGTGGGATGTTGTGGATTTGGGGCTCAATCCCCAGACAAGCGAGGACGTATGGATCACGCGCTACGGCGGAAATCCCGAGGATCCCGAGGACACAAGATGGAACGGCGAGGATTATGAAGGCGGAGTTCACCGCAACGGTATGAAGGACGTGCTCAAGGAAGGTCAGTACATCATTAAGCATAACGACGAAAACGAAGCGTACTTCACAATCGACTACAAAGAACACACTCTCTATACCCGTATGCGCTATTACGTATGGATTTATGAAAGTGACAATCAGGGCGGCTTAAACACCCGTTACCTTTTCTCCGACTGGTCGGAGACCGCGGCATACGGCAAGGACGGCGAAGATACAAATCCCTATACCGAGGATGAGATCCCCGCTCCGTCAATCTCAAACGGATACGTAAACGGATATGAGTTCAACGGCTATCCCGAGGTAAGCTATAACCTCACCGTTACCGAGGATTTAGCGAAGAAATTTACAAGAATCCGCGGTCTCGGCGGATACACAACTGTTGAGGTTGAAGCTCGTATAAAGGGAACTGACGAATGGTTCGGACGTCAGGGCGAAGGAGAGCCGAAAAATGATATGTACTTTGAGGTTCTCGCGCTCGCCGGTGATGGCAAGCCGATTTACAAGGGCACCGAGATAGAGTTCAGAACACGTTACTTTGTAAGTCAGAGAAGGGGCTACAACACCGAGACTGTCAGCGAGTTCTTTTCTCCGTATTCCGACGTGCTGACGGTTGTTGTTGACAAGGACTATATGGTTACTCAGGAGCCTACTCAGCCCGAGCCTACGGTTCCCGACAATACTCAGCCCGTAACTCAGCCCGTAACTCAGCCTAAGCCCGCTCCCGAGCCGAAGATCAACTCGCTCTCAGGCGGAGCCTCAAAGAATCAGGTGTCAACCTTCGTTAAGGCTCTCAAAAACGATAATGACCCCAAGGGCAGCACCTTCGGGCTTCTCTCGGCTAAGCAGAAGAAGGTATCTAATAACTCGATTTCGATCAGCTGGAACAAGGTCAAGGGAGCCAAGAGCTATGTAATTTACGCCAATAAGTGCGGCAAAAAGTACAGCTACGATTACCTCGCGACCGTCAGCAAGACTAATTATACGCAGAAAAAGCTTCAAAAGGGCACGTATTACAAGTATTTAGTCACAGCGTTCAACGGCAGCGGTAAGCTCCTCGCCACAGCCAAGACCCTCCACATCACGACAAAGGGCGGCAAGTTCGGCAACTTCAAGAGCGTAAAGACAGCCGCCAAGAAGGACAAGGTTACTCTCGCGAAGAAGGGCAAGAGCTTCAAGCTCAAGGCAAAGGCTGTTCCCGAGACCAAGAAAACAAAGGTCAGCGTTCACCGCTCGATGAAGTACGAGAGCTCCAACCCAAAGGTAGCGGCAGTCAATTCAAGCGGTAAAATCACAGCTAAAAAGAAAGGCTCCTGCGTAGTCTATGCCTACGCCCAGAGCGGAGCTTATAAAAAAATCAAAGTAACAGTTAAGAAGTAATTTTTTCTCTCGAGCAGATAGATTAGATTAAATATTAAAGTAATACGCCCGACGGTATCCTTGTGATTAGGAAATACCGTCGGGCTATTGTTATATAAACGTTTATAAATTATTTAATTACGAATTCCGCATTCCGAATTAACTTCCCGCGCTTTCATACGCGCTGACGCCCTTGTTCCATACAAGGATTCCGACAGCCATAAGAACAGTTCCCGCGACAACCGTTCCGCCGATGTTGTACCACGGATTACCGCCCGCGATGAAGTAGCTCGCGGGGAAGAACGCCGTGAACGCGAACGGAATGATGTACGTTACAATTGCGCCTACAACGCGGTTGTAAATCGTCGTCGGGTACTTTGAGAACTCGTTGACCATATAGAACATATAGGTTATGCTTCCGCTTCGCTTAATCCAGAACGCGATTGACGCCGTAATCAGCTTGATTCCCGTGTAAATCAAGGTCGCGAAAATCATCGCGATGATGAACAGGAAAATGTTCAGCGGATTGATGTTGAGGCTTATATGCGGAATACTTATTCCGAACAGAAGCAAGCCTACGAACAGCTCGCCGAACGCGTCAACCTGGAATTTTTCCACGGTCACGGCGAAAAGCGTGCTCACGGGACGCGTGAGGTACTTGTCAAAATCGCCCTTGCGGATTATGAAGTAAGCTATTGCCCACAGGTTGTCGGTGAACAGGTGGTCGATCGCCTTGGGCAGAAGCGCAAAGCCGTAGATGAACAGGATTTCCTCATATTTCCAGCCGTCCAGGGCGGGAATCTGAGAGAAGATTATCGACAGAAAAACGATGTTGACTCCCTGAGCCAGCAACATTCCGACGGCGCCCGTCGCAAAGTCGATTTTGTATTCCATGAGCCGCTTCAAGTCCTGCTTGATGAAAATGCGGTGGAGCTTGAAAACCCTGTGAAGCTTCTTAAAAATCTTCATATCAACCTCCCTGCGCGCTCAGGCGCTTTACACAGGCGTTCCAGATAACCTGCTGTAAAAATATGAAGAACGCAAGCCAGACTATCTGCAAGCCGAAGCTTATCAGTATCTGAACAAGGTCGTACTTTCCTATGTAAATCATAACGGGAGTGTATGTGAGCGAGGCAAACGGCAGGATCCTCAGGATCTCGCTGAGCACGGGCGGCATAAACGCCAGAGGGATCGTGCTTCCCGCGAGAAAGCCGATGATGATGTTTTTGAGCAGGTTTGAGCCCCAGAGGTTCTTGAGCACAAACGCCGAGTAGCCGTAGCACACGTTGATATAAAAGTTGATGAGATAGGCGAGGATAAGGCTGAGCAGATATAGCAGGAACCGCACAATGTTGAACTGTACCGCTCCCGTCGCGAAGAACCTGAAAACCTCAACTCCCGCTACAAGAGGTAAGAACACGATCGCTATGCTGATAACCCTCTCGCCGAGCTCCTGAAACAGAAAAGCCAGGTCAAAGCGTATGGGCTTGATCATACGCATAACGACGCTGCCGTCGCGGATTTCCTCGCCGACAGCGTAGGAGCCGTCGGAGTAGGCGAGGGTTGAAGTCAGAAAGCTGATGAAGATATAGCTGACCATATCCGCTTCCGAAAAGCCCATAAAGGTCTGAGCTCCGCCTGAGTTGAACACCGCTCTCCACAGAAAGTAGTTGATGAAGCACATCAGAATATCGCCCAGCAGGAAGAATATGAAGTTTACCCTGTACTGAGCCGCGAGCAGTATGCCCGCGTGGGTGAAGGGCTTGTAGATCCTGAAAATTTTACGCATCGACCTTCACCTCGCTGCGATAGATACCCTTGATGATCTCCTCAATATCGGCGTCCGAGACGTTGATGTCCTTGACGTGAGTATGGGACAGGGTATAGTTGAGGATTTTTTCGACGCTTACCTTATCGCTGTTAAAGCGCACGGCAACGTTGTGACCGTCGTTCTCGATTTCAATATCATCATCCGTGAGCTTAAACTCTCCCTTGTAGTCGAGCTTACCTGCAGCCTCAAAGTCGGTGGGGATAAACTTCATCTCCCTTGACTGACCGTACTTTTTCTTCAGCTCGGCGATATTGCCGTCAAAGATCTTGCTGCCCTTGTCGATCATCACAATGCGGTCGCAGAGGTTCTCCACGTCCTGCAAATCGTGAGTTGTGAGGATTACTGTAGTCTGCTCATTTTCGTTGATAGTCTTGACAGCCTGACGGATGTTGTCCTTTACTACAACGTCAAGTCCAATCGTGGGCTCGTCGAGAAAGAGCACCTTTGGGCTGTGGAGCAGGCTGGCGGCGATATCGGCTCTCATTCTCTGACCGAGCGAAAGTGTGCGCACGGGGCTTGTGATGAACTCCTCGAGCTCCAGAACCTCGTTTAAGAACGCCATTCTCTCCTTGAACGCCTTATCGTCAACCTCGTAGATCTCCTTGAGGACAGTGTAGGTTTCTCTGAGGGCTAAGTCCCACCAGAGCTGAGTTCGCTGTCCGAACACAACGCCGATTTCCCTGACGTAGCTTTTGCGGTTTTTATAGGGGATCTTACCGTTGATTTCACAGCTTCCCGAGGTAGGCGTGAGAATACCCGTCAGCATTTTAATAACGGTGGATTTACCGGCGCCGTTGGGACCGATAAAGCCCAGCACCTCGCCGCGCGGAACGTGAAAGCTTACGTCGTTGACCGCCGTAATAATCTCATTCTTGGGCTTGATAAAGGATTTGAGCGAGCCCTTGAGCCCGGGCTCCTTGATAGTTTTCTTAAATTCCTTTTTTAAATTGTTAACATAAATCAAATAATCATCTCCTTCGCGGGTTTAGTGGATAACGCGTGTTAACGCGTCCGAAGGCGACAGACAGACACGAATCTGTCACAAATCTATTCGCTCCAACGTAGAGCGACTTTAATTATAAATCACTTTGTAAAAATATTCAAGCAATAATAGGATAATCGTTTCCGTGACAATTCCCGACGGCGCGTAGCGCGAAGCTGTTATTTGGGGATTTTAAGGCTTCTGAGGTAGTCCTTACGCTCAGGCGATACCCTGTAGCTTTCAATTGCCTTCTGAATAGTCTTGTTATGCGTCCACGTGTCAAGACGGCGGTTCTCAATATACGCCACAACAGCCTCGTACTGCTTGGCGAGAGCGGTCGCGAAGTACCACGCCGTCATCATATTGACGTAGTATTCCTCCGAGCGAATCGCCGCGACCATTTCGGGATAAGCGGGGTCAAAGTCGTCGTCAAGGTACAGCCTCATAAGCATACTTACGCCGAAGCGTATCGTGTAGGTCTTGTCGGAGTCTGTCCATTCCCTGATCCTGTCCAAAAGCTCCTCCTTATGCTTTTTGAAAACCTTCGGCAAAAGTGAGTCGCAGGTCGCCCAGTTATCAACGTAGGGCAGGAAGGCGTTTATTAGCTCCAGGCAGCGCCCGTAGTCCTTGACCTCCGAGACTATGTACGCGTGAAGCTGATTTTCGTCGTAATACTTATGGGGGAGAGCGGCGAGAAATGCGCCGACGTCCTCGCTCTTAACGAAGCGCTTCGCAAGCTTTCTTAGCTCGGGTGCTCGTACTCCGATTACCGTCTCCGCGTCGATTGTCGGGATGAGCTTTGCCTGAAAATCCCTGTATTCTTTGTCCTGAAGCCCGAAAAGCTCCTCTCTGATTTCATCAATAATCATATTGCCACTCCTTTACGCTTAGCCGCTTACAATCAGGGGCGTACAGCTGTAATCGGGATTATCGTAACGCTTTATCATTACGATGTCAATAGCGTTTTTCCAAAAGGCGAAAAAGCTACAATCTTGTAATAATTCGCCGAATTTGCTAAAAACTATCACCGTACCTCTTGAATTGTGTGGATAAAAGCATTATAATTGTGAATGTGTTTCAGTCGGCGCAAAACGCCGATGGTACAAAAATTTAAGAGGGGGTAAATCTCTTGGAAAAACTGTTCAAACTTAAGGAACACGGTACAAATGTCAGAACAGAGATAATCGCCGGTATCACCACGTTTCTCACGATGGCGTATATCATCTTTCTGAACCCGGCAATTATCGGTAAGGCGACTACAGGTATGGCTGATACGGCTGTCATTACGGCAACCTGTATCGCGGCTGCGTTGGGCACATGGCTTATCGGCTGGCTTTCGGGCTATCCTATGGCTCAGGCTCCGGGACTCGGACTTAACGCTGTATTCGCCTATACATTATGCGGTCAGTTCGGATTAAGCGCTCCCGCGGCGCTCGGCGCGGTATTCATCTCGGGCGTATTCTTCATCCTGCTCACCGTCACAGGCGCCAGAGCGGCGATTGTCAAGGCTATTCCCTTGAGCCTTAAAAAAGCTATCACGGCAGGTATCGGCTTATTTATCGCTCTGATCGGCTTCACAAAGACAGGTCTTGTCGTACATCCCGAAAGCGGCGCGACTGTTGTAGACCTCACAACCTTTACTGTTCCCGTCGATCCTAACAACCCGGGCGGTCCTCAGATGCTCAACGCTACTACGATTTTAGCGATTGTCGGACTTATTATAATTACGGTACTTCTCGTTAAGAATGTAAAAGCGGCTATCTTCATCGGTATGGCGGCTACGGCTGTAATCGCGAATATCTTACAGTTCGGCTTTAAAATTGATATGGGAATCGTTCCTCCTGAGAGCTGGGCTCCGCACATCGACTTCTCAATGTTTGGTCAGTGCTTTACTGGTATGGGAGAGCTTTTCTCCTCGCATTTCCTCGCTATCGCGGCGGTACTGGTAACATTACTGCTTGTAGATATGTTCGACACGATCGGCACTCTTATCGGAGCGGCTGACAAGGCGGGTTACCTTGACGAAAACGGCAATCTCCCGAAAATCGAGAGAGCTATGCTCGCCGACGCTATAGCTACATCGGCAGGCGCCGTATTCGGCACATCAACCGTTACAACCTATGTTGAGTCAACCGCGGGTATCGCGGCAGGCGGTCGTACAGGACTGACCTCCACCGTAACGGGCATTTGCTTTGCAATAGCGATGTTCTTCACACCTATCGTAAACTTTGTTCCCACATCAGCTACCGCTCCCGTTCTTATCATCGTAGGTATCCTTATGTGCGCGTCACTCAAGGAAATCGAATGGGATAATGTTGAGCTCGCGGTTCCCGCGTTCTTCACAGTTGTAGGTATGCCGTTCTTCTATTCGATCACAGACGGTATCGCCTTCGGCTTTATCTCATATGTAATAGTTATGATGGCAAGAGGTAAGTTCAAGAAGATCCATCCTCTTATGTACGTAATTGTTTTATTATTCCTGCTTATGTACGTAATCAGCGCGCTTCAGGGTCTTGGAGTTATAAAATAATTATCTTGTGAAAATTTTAAAAGGCGTGTAACAAAACGTAGACAGTTACACGCCTTTTGTGTTATAATAACCTTATAAGTATCTTAAGGGAGGCGAAGTGTGAAAATGAGTGACAATTATGACTACGCTATGGAACGTAGGCTGCGTGAGCTGAGCCCCGAGCTTCATAAGCTTTTTACGGAATCGGTGTTCGGACTCCAGCATATTCTGTCAAATTATCTGTTGATTTTTCCCACCTTCACCGACCATACGGAGCTTCATTCGCTGAATGTAATTGACTTCTGCAACAGGATAATCGGCGATCAGCTCGAAAAGCTGAACGCTGACGAGATTTATTCCTTGCTTATGGGCTGTTATTTCCACGACACAGGTATGGGAATAAGGGAAAAGGATTACGAGGAGTTTTCCAAACAGATTGACTTCGGCGATTACTTTGAAAAACACAGCGACGCTTCGGTGCCCGATATAATCCGCGACTTCCACAACGAGTTTTCGGGACTGTTTCTGAGGAAATACTCAGCGCTGTTTGAGGTTCCGTCGGAAAAGCACCTCGACGCGATTATCCAGATTTCACGCGGACATCGCAAAACCGACCTCACCGACGAGAAGGAATATCCGATCGCCATGACCGTTGACAGCGGAAACACGATCTGCTTTCCGTATCTCGCGGGGCTTATACGCCTTGCCGATGAAATCGACGTCGCCGCGGGACGCAACCTCAGCTTCCTTTATGATACCGAAACTCTGACGAATGAGAAGGATATTATCGAGTTCGGCAAGCACGAGGCAATCAAAGAGGTAGTTGTTTTAGAGGACAGATTTGTTCTGATGATTGATACGGACGACGAGTTTGTGATAAATAACATCAGGAAAATGGCGCGGAAAATGCAGAAAACCGTTGACGAGTGCAACCTGGCGGTAACAGGTCGCACACCCTACACAATTACGCAAAAGACTATAGAAATAAGAAGGGCGCGGGATATAAAATGAATATAAACACAAAAAAAGAGAACGGAATCCTCACGATAAGAGTTGAGGGAAAAATCGACACAGGCACCGCTCCTGCGTTTGAGTCAGCGGTAAAGGGCGAAATCGGACAGTGCTCAAAGCTCGTCTTTGACTTTGAAAAGCTCAGCTATATTTCATCCGCGGGACTCAGAGTCCTTCTCGGAGCCCAGAAGTTTATGGGCGAGGGCGAAATGAAGGTCATCAACGTAAACGATACGGTCAACGATATTTTTGAGATAACGGGTTTTTCATACGTCCTCGATATTACAAGAGCATAAAAAACGGGAGTTGCCGCTTAAAGCGACAGCTCCCTGATTTTTTAGTATATTCCCTGAACCGTGACCTCGCCCGAGTTTACTGTGGCAACGGTGCCGTTTGACAGCATAACCTCAAGCTCTCCCGAGTTGTTGACCGTTACAGCCATACCGCTGATGCGTCTCCTGCCCCTCGTAAACGTGACCTGACGTCCGATCGTGGCGCATAAGTCCTGATATCCCAGCACAGCCAGTCCGCCGAGCGTGTAGTGGTTGAGCAGAAGCTCGTCCTCAATGTAGTTGAGAATCTGAGCGAGTAGCTTATTTTTGTCAATGTGTCTGCCCGACTCAAGCAGGATAGATGTAGCCTTGTGTGCGATTTCGTCGGGGAAGGAGGCGTTGTTGACATTTATCCCTATTCCCGCGACAAGATATTCCACGCGGTCAAAGTCGGTCGCCATTTCCGTAAGGATTCCCACGAGCTTTTTATTTCCGACAATAATGTCGTTAGGCCATTTTATCCTCGCGTCAAGCATACACAAATCGTTTACCGCTCTGCACACGGCGAGCGCCGTCAGCGGCGTGATTCCGCCGACCTCTGTGGGAGGAAGCTCGGGGCGCAGTAATACCGAAAAGGCTACTCCGTCGTCCTTCTTAGTCTCCCAGCTCCTGCCGAGCCTGCCCTTGCCTGCCGTCTGTTCACGCGCGATAATTACCGTACCTGCTTCCTCACCCTTTGAGGCGAGCTTTTTGAGATAGTCGTTCGTCGAGCCTATGGTGTCGAGCACCTTGATTTTTTTGCCGATTAATGTTGTGCGCAGGTAGCACGAAACGGCCTCCTCGCAGAT
This sequence comes from uncultured Ruminococcus sp., assembly GCA_902773035.1. Lineage (GTDB taxonomy): Bacteria > Bacillota > Clostridia > Oscillospirales > Acutalibacteraceae > Ruminococcoides. Next base: position 9,919 of record CACYDB010000080.1, read on the forward strand.
TTCCTGCGGAAAGCCCTCGAGCTTGTAGCCCTTGTTTGTCGCGGAGCTGATTTCAAAGCCCTTGTCGCGCAGTGTCTTGACCGCCTTGTTGACAGCCTGACGCGATACGCCCGCAGTTTCCGAAATCTGCTGACCCGAGACGTAATCTCCTGCTTCGTATAGAATTTTTACAATTTTTGACTGCATAGTATCATTCCCGTAAAAATGGTAATTGATAAACAGTAAAGCGCTTACGGCTTATCAATTATCATTTCCGCGGCGGCTCACGCGTTATGAGCCGCCGCCGTTAGCTTAGGATCTGCTCTTTTTGACCGCCTTGACAATCTGAACAATGACGGGTACGAGCACGATGTTTACGCCGAGCTCAACTAAGAAGTTGATGCCTGTGAGCGTAAAGATGATTGAGTAAAGAAGGTCGCTGCCTTCGCCGACCCAAGCTCTTAAAACAGGCTGGAAGAACAGCAGCATACCGATGTAGAACACGCCTGTGTTGACGATCGGTGATACAACCGCCGCGCATGCCGCCGCGACGATCTTGTTCTTACCCTCAATGAGCTTGTACACAAGACCTGCTGTAAAGCCTGCGAGCGTGCCCTTGACCATACAGAGCAATACGCAGAGCAGCGGATTGGCGTTCCACACCATAGCTCCGCCGGCGTCGGCTCCGAAGATGCACATAACAACTACTACAACGCTGAACACAGCGCCGAGATAGGCTCCCGCCTTCGGACCGTAGAGCGCGGCGCCGATAACGATCGGTACAAGCGCCAGAGTGACCGGAAACGGTTTGGTCGGGAAGTAGGTGGTCAATACTTGGAGTACGACGATAACAGCCGTCAGCATCCCCAGTCCGACCGTACGGACTAACCCTTCATTTGATTTTGACATAAAAAATTACCTCCTGCTGCCGCCCTCATCCGAGGTACAGCGCAATTATTTATAATTCGCGGTTCGTTATACGAAACGCGTAATTACCTGTCAAATACTGCTATTTATTCTTTTTGTAGATGAATCTCAGACCGTCTAGGATCAAATCATCATTTAGTATTATATCATATTTACAATTTTTTACAATACTTTGCGCCAAACCGCCTGTGGCGATTACTGTGGAATCAACTCCGCGTTCCTCGTTGAAGCGCTCGATCATACCGTCGAGCATACACGCCGTGCCGATTATAACGCCGCTTCTGATACATTCCTCGGTATTGGTGCTGATTACCTTTTTCGGCGGGGTGAGGTCGACGCTCGGGAGGAGCGCGCCGTTATTCGTCAGCGCGTTGAGCGAGATTGAAACTCCCGGGCTGATCGCGCCGCCGCAGTAGCGCTTCCGCTCATCAAGGTAAACGATAGTCGTCGCCGTGCCGAGTCCGATAATTATAGACGGACAGGGATAAAGCTCCTTCGCCGCCACGCACATCGCCAGAATATCCGTGCCGAGTGAGGCGGGATTGTCAATCCTGAGGTCAAGCCCCGACTTTACCCCGGGTCCGAGCACAAGCGTTTCTACGTTTGCGATCTTCCTGATAGCCTTGCACAGCGCCTCCGTTACCATCGGCACAACGCTCGAGATGATCGAGCCGTCGATATCCTCCGAATTGTAGCCGTTTATTCTCAGGATCGCGTACAGTCCCGCGGCAAATTCATCCTCGGTTTCCTTAGGGTTAGTTGAGAATTTCAGCTTCAGGAGCTGTTTTTCACCCTCATAAAGCGCGAATTTTATGTGTGTATTGCCGACATCTGTGCACAGGAGCATAGTATTTCACCTCAAATTAACAATTCTTTAAATATTATAGCTTATTTTTTGATTAGTTTCAACAGTTAAGCGAAAATTTCTTATTCCGAAAAATATCGACATTTTATTGTGGTATTATGTTTATATCTGTGAGAATATGGACGACTATATTCATTTTTCTAGTACAGGGGGAGTAATTATGGCTTGTAAATCCATAGCAGAGTTAAAGGTAATTGCCGCCAAGGCGCGTCTCGGCGCGGTCATAGGCACATTCCACGCGAAGTCCGGTCATCCGGGTGGTTCGATGTCAGCGGCTGATATTTTTACCTATCTTTATTTTAATGAAATGAATGTTGACCCTTCAAATCCCGAGAATCCCGACAGAGACCGTTTTGTTCTCTCAAAGGGACACTGCTGTCCGAGTATGTACGCGGTTATGGCAATGAAGGGTTATTTTGAGTGGGACGAGCTGTTAAGCCTGCGTCACATCGGCGCTATGCTTCAGGGTCATCCCGATATGAAGAGCACTCCGGGCGTAGATATGAGCTCGGGCTCGCTCGGTCAGGGCATATCCGCGGCGTGCGGAATGGCTCTCGCCGCTAAGCTCGACAACAAGGATTACCGCGTTTACACCGTCCTCGGCGACGGCGAGTGTGAGGAAGGCGAGGTATGGGAGGCGGCTATGTTCGCGTCTCACAACAAGCTCGACAACCTCGTGGTAATCGTTGACCAGAACGGACTCCAGATCGACGGCACCGTTGAGGAAGTCGGCGGAATCGAGCCGCTGGACAAGAAGTTTGAAGCCTTCGGCTTTGAGGTCGTAAAGATCGACGGTCACAATTTTGAGGAAATCAAAGCCGCTCTCGACAAGGCGAGAACAGTCAAGGACAAGCCGTTCGTGATTCTTGCCAAGACAGTCAAGGGCAAGGGCGTAAGCTTTATGGAGAATCAGGTCGGTTGGCACGGCAAGGCGTGTAACGCTGACGAGCTCGCGGTCGCGACCAAGGAGCTTGAAGACGAAATCGCGAGACTGGAGGCTGAGGTATAATGGCAGAGGTAGTATGTAAGGCGACCCGCGAGAGCTTCGGAATGGCTCTCTGCGAGATGGCAAAGACAAATAAAGACATAGTTGTACTTGACGCCGACCTTTCGGCAGCGACAAAGACTTCGATTTTTCAGAAGGAATTTCCCGAGCGTTTCTGCAACTGCGGTATCGCCGAGGGAAATATGCTCGGCGTAGCGGCAGGTCTCGCCGCGGCAGGCAAGATTCCCGTAGCGGCGTCATTCGCGATGTTCGCCACAGGCAGAGCCTACGAGCAAATCAGAAACTCCGTCGCGTATCCGCATCTCAATGTTAAGATCGCGGGTTCTCACGCGGGTATTTCAACATGCGAGGACGGCGCTACTCACCAGTGCCTCGAGGATATCGCCCTTATGCGTACTCTCCCGGGTATGACGGTTCTCAACCCTGCCGACCACTACGAGATGATGGAGGCCACAAAGGCGGCTCTCAAGCTCGACGGCCCCGTATACATCCGTCTCGGCAGACTGGCTATAGACAGCTTCAACGCTCCCGAAACCTATAAGTTTGAACTAGGCAAGGGAATCACTCTCCACGAGGGTAACGACGTTGCCGTTATCGCGTCGGGTCTTGTGGTTAATGAGGCGAGAAAGGCGGTCGAGGCTCTCGAGGCTGAGGGAATCAACGCGCGTCTTATCAATATTCATACAATCAAGCCGATTGACCGCGAAATTATCATCAAGGCGGCTCAGGAATGCGGACAGCTCATCACAGTTGAGGAGCACAACGTTATCGGCGGTCTTGCCGACGCTGTATGCGAGGTAACATCAGCCGAGTGTCCTGTCAAGGTAACGAGAATCGGCGTTTACGACCGCTTCGGTTACAGTGGTCCCGCATGGGAGCTTCTTGAAAAATTCGGACTTACCGAGACCAACATCAAGAAGGTCATCAAGGAAACAGTTAATAAATAATCAGCATTTTATTCGAGGCTGTCGCAAACGCGGCAGCCTCTTGTGCATATTGAACAATTAATGCTCCTTAAGATTGGTGAGTATTTTTTTCAATTCTGTGATAGAATTAAGATGATAAAACCTTTTAAGGAGGAAGATTTATGAAAACAATGAAAAAAACAGTCAGCATAGTACTTTCATTGCTGATGCTAATCAGCTTATTTGCCGCCGTTTCATTTACGGCGGACGCCGCGACGATTGATGAAATCAATATCACCGAAGTGTTCGCGCCCGCCGAGCTGAATTCACCCGATACTACGGCGAGAGTTGATTCGAACAACTGCAAGGTTGACAGCATCTATTGGTACAATGTTACCGACAGCAAATGGATGGAGAGCGGTGAGTCCTTTACAGAGGGCAAGGTCTACGAGGTAAATGTTCACGTCAAAGCCAATGACGGCTCCGCCTTTACAACGCCCGACTCCGCGATTACGGCTACAATCAACGGCAACGCCGCAAC
>CACYDB010000081.1 GCA_902773035.1 uncultured Ruminococcus sp.
ACTTGCTTCCGCGAGCGAGGTTGAAATCGGCGAGAGCTTTGACATCGAGGGCGCGGTCAACGTCGTTACCGCTGACGCGAAGATCTATATTCCGATGGATCAGCTCGTTGACAAGAAGGCTGAGCTTGAAAGACTCGACAAGGAGCTCAAGGCGGTTGAAAAGCGTCTGGCTCAGAGCGAGGGCAAGCTCAACAATCAGGGCTTTGTAGCCAAGGCTCCCGCGGCTGTCGTTGAGAGAGTTAAGGGACAGGCGGCTAAGGAGCGCGAGCAAATCGCTATGATCAAAGCGGCGATCGAGAAGCTTAAATAAAATATACTATTATAATTGTATGGGCTGTCGTTTACGCGGCAGCCCTATATATAATGAAAAGGGGAAAGTATGAATATTTATCTGGCAAGTCCGTTTTTTAACGATACGGAGCTCAAGAACGTCGAGTACGCGGAGCATATATTAATGAAAAGGGGATTTAACGTCTTTTCGCCGAGGCTCAACGAGGTCAGGACTGATGAAAATACGCAGAAGCCGCTGTGGTCAAAGGAGACCTTTATGAACGATAAGCGCTTTATCGACTGGGCTGACGTTGTGGTTATGCTCTATTACGGCGGATACAGCGACAGCGGTACGGCGTGGGAATGCGGCTACGCCTACGGCACTAACACGCCCGTTATAGTTGTACAGCTCGGCGAGGACTCTAATCTGATGGTTCACGAGGGATGCCACAGCAATATAAGCCTTGAGGAGCTCGAAGGCTATGATTTTGATATGCTTCCCGTGAAGGCGTACAAGGGCAGAATGTTCTGAAAAATCAGATTTTATGCGGTTTCGCAGGCGTAAACTAATATTAAAAAATGTAATTTTTCAAAAAATTTTTTGCCCTAAAACAGCACATATTGTGGGTTGAGGGAGTTCATTAATTACAAAAATTCATTAAATTTATACATACAATCTTTGCCGAAACGGCAATCTTTTTGTTAAAATACACATAGAAATACCCTTAAAACCGTCCAAATGGGCGGTTTTTCCTATATTTTCGGCGCCTTATGACAGGGCGAAAAATCACCCCCAAGATGTAGATGTAACACGATTGTAACCGATTGTTACAGCGTCGTAATGGGTTGATTTGTTGCAAAATGACCAGAAAATTTCATTTTATGTGCGTTAAAAGAAATAAAAAGGGGCGGTTCTCCACGTATCTACAAAATCTGTTGTGCAGGGTGCACAAAAACTGATAGGATTGTTTGTTGACATCTCCAAAATATTTCCGTATAATGCCATTGTAGCTTGAAAACAACGCAAGTTCTCCTGCAAAAAGCGGAGGGGCGTAAGCTGCAAAATCTAACTGAATATAGAAGGAGAAAGTTTATGACGATAACAGAAAAACAGCGTTCCGTCCTTAAGGCAGCTTCAGTTGTTGCCGCGCTTGCAATCGTGTGGACGTCTGGCTTTTCCGTATCAGCTAAAACAATTTCTAACGAAAATTCAAACACTACGGAAACGCAAGTTAGCGAGAACCTTTTAGTTCTTCCTAACGGAGACGCACTTGTAAGCGATGAGAACGGCGACATCGACATTATGGACGGTGTAACTGTTAACATCAAGGTAGGAAAATCTGCTTATAAAAAGTATGAGGTTCCTAAGACAACAGTCGGTGAGGCTCTTGAGCACGCGAATATCGAGCTCGGTAAATATGATTTAGTAAGTAAGAGTCTGGACGCCGAGGTTAAGCAGGACACCAAAATCAAGGTTGACCGCGTATCCTTTAAAAAGACTGTTAAAACTCAGAAAGTAAAGTTCAAGACTGTTGAAAAGTCCACTTCAAAGCTCTACGAGGGTCAGAAAAAGACAATCGTTAAGGGTAAGAAGGGGAAGAAAAGAGTTACTTATACTTCTAAGCTCGTAAACGGCGATGTAACTAAGACTTACGTTACAAAGACCAAGGTTACGAAGAAGGCTAAGAAGAAGGTAGTTCTCGTTGGTACAAAACGCAGAAACTACACAATGCTCGAGAACAATCCTACAACGTTTAAGACGAAGTCATCGGGCGGTATCGGTACTGTAACAGACTACAAGGGCAACAAGATTGCTTATAAGAAGCTTGTTTCAGGTACGGCTACAGCGTATTCGGCTCACCCCGGCGCTCTTACCGCTACAGGCGCTACAGTTCGTGTAGGCGGTGTCGCGGTTAACCCTGCGGTTATCCCTTACGGCTCTAAGCTCTACATCGAGAGCCCTGACGGCAGCCAGGTATACGGCTACGCGACAGCGATCGATACAGGTGGATTTATCCACACAAGCTCCACTGTTGTAGACCTGTTCTACTGGAGCAACAGCACTTGCTGCACTTGGGGAAGACGTCCCGTTAATATTTATGTTTTAGCTTAATGAGAAGACCGCGAAAGCGGTCTTTTTCTTTGCGACTTTAACCTTATTTAAAAATAAAAGAATTTTTCAAAAAGCTTCTTTTCTTTAGATTATCTTCAGATTGACATGATATTATTTAACTGTAAGCTCAATCAATGAGGAAAATTTACGGAAAAGGAGTTTTTATTATGTTAAAAAAGTTTATGGCAATCTTTATTGCGGTTATGGTTGTGTTTTCATCCTTTGCGGTCGCGGCGTCGGCGGCTGAGGTCGAGGATTCCCTCGTAGGAGCTGACAGCAACAGCTCGGCGAGCGCTGATACTTCAAGCATCGCTACAGGCTCGGGTGATACGATCAAGTTTGACGCTTCCGAGTGGAAGAACTTTTCAATCGTTTACTGTCATATCTGGCAGAGAGGCGGCGACGACTTCTTCCCTTGGCAGTCAAAGAAGGAGGCGTGCAAAAAGGTTGAGGGCAGTATTTATGAATACGACCTCTCAATGCTCAACAATTCGACCGCCATTGAGGGCGGACTTAAAGCGGGCGTTGACTACTGCGTAATTTTCAGCGCCAACAACGGTATGCAGACCTATGATACGACCTTCGGCAAGGCGTGTATCGGCGACACAATCAAGGTTACGGGCAAAAGGCTTGAGAACCCCAAGGATTCCGACAAGCAGGCTATTGAGGCGGTGTGGACGAAAAACAGCAATAACTACGGTCCTCACCTCGCGCTCACATCGATCGGTAATATCGTCGGCAGCAAGCTCTGTCCGAATGAAAAGGGCGAGGAGGTTATCGGCGACTGGATCCCGACCTTCTACAAGAGCACTTATGTAGACCCCGTTAAAGCGCTTACAGAGGCTTATCCCAAGTTCGGCATAACTTCCTCCGACCAGATAAGCACGATCTTCGGCTATATTCAGAATAAGAAAACGGGCGAGGACGAGGACGCTATCCTCAAGGTGCTGACAGAGGCTTTCGCGAAGGCTTATCCCTCAAAGGCGGCTGAGGTCAAGGATACAAAGAAAATCAAGAAAGCTGCCGATGAAAAGGAAAAGGCGATCAAATCAAGCGGCGGTCATATCACCTCAAGCACATCAGGCTCCTCGGGCTCGACAGGCTCAGGTTCATCAAGCTCAGGTTCATCTTACTCGGGCTCTTCATCCTCGGGCTCAACGTCCTACAACGGTTCGGGTACAGGTCCCGACGGTCCCGAGCATACGATCTTCTTTATCCTCGGCGGCGTAATGCTTGTCGCGGTCGGCGCAATGTATATGTCCAGAAGGAAAAGAGAAGAATAAACAGAATTAACCATTAGTAATATATCTTCAGAAACGCGCGGACTCTAAGCCCGCGCGGTTTCTTTTAAATAAGTTCTTGTTTTTCTCTGTTCGGTGGAGTATAATTATAGTGTTTGGAGGAATGTGTGAATGATCAGGAAAATTATATCAACAGCGCTGTGCGTACTGACTCTGGCGTCGGCGGCATTACCCGCGGGCGCGGTCGGAACAATCGACAAGACCTCGGACGTCAGCGAGGGCTCTGTTATAAAATGCGGAAAATATCTCGTTTTGCTGGCGAATAATTATAAGAAGGATCGCACCAGCATTTACCGCACCGCCTTAAACGGCAAAAAATCCAAGCTCGTCGCGAGGACGAAGATTTTCAACGACGCTCAGCTCTACTCCTATAAGGGCAAGGTATATTACCGCAAGGACGAGAACATCTACAAATACACCCCCAAGTCAAATAAAAAGTCGGTCGCCGTAAAGCTTGACCCCAAAAACAAGTACAAGCTCCGCGATAAAAAAGGCTTTTTTATCAACATAAAGGGTATTTGCTCCGAGGGCTTTGTGGTCGATTACAGAAAAGAAGGCCTCTGCCTTGTGGACTTTGAGGGCAACAAAAAGGTTATCAGCCCTTACGACAAGAAGGGCTCGGTATACATTGGCTCGGCTGACGGCGCGGTTTTCTATTATAAGCCCGAGAAAAAGAAGGATAAAAGATATGTCGCGGGAGTTTACCGCTATGAAGCAGGCGCTGAGAATGCCGAGAGAGTGTCGCAGTTCACGACGGTCAGGAAGGCTTCCGCCAAGCCCGACTCGGCTTACGCGTATATAACCGACAAAAAGATCGTTTTCACCGCGGGAGTTACGGGCGCCGACGGCTTTGAGGGCTGCGTCTACTCAATGAACACCGACGGCTCTCAGCTTAAAAAGCTGAAGGAGAATACGGGCGGAAATATCACTCCCGGTAAAAACTGCGCGTATCTGGGACTCGCTACTAAAAAGGGCGACTATATACTATATAAAATAAGTAAAAAAGGAAAGCTTTCGGCTAAGCTGAAATATACGAACGGAAATTATCCGATCATAAGCTACACGACTGAGAAGGATTCCGCGCTGGCGATAAACGTTTCGCGCTTCAACTACGGCTACGACGTTTTCGCGCTCGGTAAAATCGCCAAGGCTAAGGGCAAAAAGCTCTTTGACGCGGACAGTCAGATCAGGAACGCTTATACGGGCAACGTGCTTGTATCTCCGACGATTTCGGGAAGCGCGGGTGATATCGCCCTTGTGACCTACGGAATTTACTGCTACGCCTCCGACAACAGTCTGGAGTACGTTTACAAGTGCGAGAGTTATCTCGTTAACGCGCGCTCGGGCAACAAGGTTTTGATAGATAGGTAGGTTATTATGGCACAGTGGACAGAAATCAAGATCTCAATTGATTCAAAGGACATAGACAAGGCGAGCGATATCGCCAATATGGTAGTGCCCTACGGCATTTACATTGAGGATTACTCCGAGCTTGAGGAGCAGGTCATGGAGATCGCGCATATTGATTTGATCGACGAGGATTTGCTCAAAAAGAACAGGAACGAGGCTTTTATCCATATTTACCTTGAGCCTGACGTAAATCCCGCCGAGGCTCTGGCGTTCCTCTCGGAAAGGTATAACGCGGAGGGCATCGAGCATAAGCTCGACACCTCGGCAACTATGGACGAGGATTGGCGCAACAACTGGAAGAAGTTTTTCAATCCTACTCCCGTGGGAGAAAAAATCCTTATCCGTCCGACTTGGCGCGACGATTATGATCCCGAGGGCAGAGTTGTGCTCAACATCGACCCGGGACTCGCGTTCGGAACAGGCAACCACGAGACTACAAGGCTGTGTCTTGAAACGATCGAAAAGTATGTTAAAAGCGGCGATACGGTGCTCGACGTAGGCTGCGGAAGCGGTATACTCGCGATAGCGTCGCTGCTGCTGGGAGCTCAGAGCGCCGTCGGCGTTGATATTGACGAGGTGGCTGTAAGAACAGCTGTCGAGAACGCCGAGCTCAACGGAGTTTCAACAAAATTTACCGCGATAGTGGGAGATTTGACCGATAAAGTTGAGGGAAAATACAATTTAGTGGTTGCAAATATCGTGGCGGATGCTATAATTAGTTTGTCAAAGGGCGTAAGACAGTTTATGAATCCCGACTCGGTCTACATAATGAGCGGCATTATCGACACAAGAGGCGAAGAGGTCGCCGAGGCTGTCGGCAGGGATTTCAACATTATTGCTCGTTATGAGGATAACGGTTGGGTATGTCTTGTCGCAAAAATAAAAGAATAATTCTGGAGGTCAATATGAAAAAGAAAAATACTGCCAGAGATAATGTCAATCTCTTTTTCTCGGCGTTTCTGATTATCGCGTATATTATCTGCGGATATTTCTTCGCGAGCTTCGCTAACGCTCTCGCCGGAGAGGTCGCCAAGAACGCCGTTATCGCGGCTATGCTCGCGATTTTCGGACTGCTCGTGTTCTACGCTACGCGCGTGGGCGAGGGCAAGACCATCAAGCGTTTCAGCATTGTGACGCTGATTGTGCTTGATTTGCCGACTCTGTACATCATTCTCGCGTTCATCATCGGAGCGCTTCCGTTCCACAAGGAGCTCACCGAAAACGCCGTAGTTGTTTATATGGCGGCTATAGCGTTCGGTTACGCGCTGCCCTATACCTTTATCAGCGGCTTTGAGACAGTTGTTGAGCAGGATAGCTTTGAAGGCGCTCTCGAGGGCGGAGTTGAGGCTGACGTGCTCGAGAATCTGCCTGAGGACGACGAGGAACAGACCTACGACGCCGATACCGAGGAGATCGTCGTTGAGGGTACGGCGATAATCGACGACGTTGAAAGCTATGTGGCTGAAAGAGAGATTACCGACGAGGAATAATTTTCGGGGCTGTCGAGCGACAGCCCTTTATCTTTTGCTTACCGCCAAAATCTCTAAAATGACTATTGACAAATTTTTCCCTCCGATTTAAAATTATAGTAGTTTACTATGGCAAGGAGGGTTAACCGTGCCTGATAATAAAAATGATAAAGGCTACGACCTTGACTATTTCAAGGACGATTACGGCGATAATTATAACTCCCGCGACAAAAACAGCGAGGATTACTACGACGATATCGCCCCGCGCTCCGGCAGACAGCGCAGAAGTCTGCCTCCCGATGACAGACGTACCAGACGCTCGAGACGCGCTGTAAACGACAAATACGACTACGACGTTTTCAGTGATGATGAAGATTTCAACGGAAACGCCTACAGAAACCGACAGAATGAGAATAAAAAATCCGCTATAATAGCAGCGGTGGTTATCGTTGTTATTCTTTCTGTTATTATCGTTACTGCGGTGTCGCTGAGAGGCTGTATCTGCGCGCCGTCAACTCAGAACGCCACCGAGACTACCGAGGAAGAGTACGATTATGAGGATGACGAGTGGTACGACGAGGACGTAACAACGACGGCTCCGACTACAACCAAGGCTACCGAGGCTACAAACGCCTACGAATACGTCGCTCCCGAGACCGAGGAGCAGCAGTATGAGGAGGAAACCGAGCCTCAGCAGGAGGAGGAATACAACTCCTCAAGCGATCAGTCGAACAACAGCTCCTCCGCAAGCTCATATTCGAGCTCAAAGGCAAGGAAAAAGGCTACCGAGGGTCCTCCCGATATTCCCGAGCAGGATAATCAGGGCGACGAACGCAACCAGGATTATACGGTTGAAATAGGATAAAAGAAAGGTTATGAAATTATGATCGAAAAAAGACGCTGTCCCAATTGCGGCGCATATCTGACAGAAAACGACGCGGAGTGTTATGTTTGCGGAGAAATCATCGGCGCGCCTAACGTTAAGCCGAGGGAAACCGCTCCCAATCAGAAAACCTACGCTCCCGTGTACTACGAGCCCGAGGCTGACGAGGATTTTGTAACTCCCGTTGACCACGATAACGCGGGCGATACTCCCTTTGAGGAGAGAGTTCCGTATAACGACGATGAAATCGTTACGGGTAACGAGAAAAACGAGGGCTACAACGATAAGTATAAGGAATTGACCGATTTCGACCCCTACGCCGATTACGACGAGGAGGACGACGGTAAAAAGAAGAAGTCGAAAAAGCCTCTTGTTATCATCGCGATAATTGTCGCGGTTCTCGGTATAGGCGCGATCGCGGTCGCGGTACTGTTCGCCAACGGCTTCTTTGAAAAGAAGGCAGCGGAGGACTACACTATCTACTTTGACAAGCCGAGCGTTAACCTGATTCTCAGGGACGGCGACGGCAAGGGCTACAACTGGGGCGCCGACGTCAAGGTTAAATATACCGTTAAGAGTAAGGAGGAGAGCGCCGACTGCTCGACCTACAACGAGTATGAGAATATGTGGAAGTGCAAGGTTCCCGTGAACGCGAAGGACATCTGCTTCTACCAGAGCTCAGGCGGCGAGCTTCGCACCGACGTTATCGGCGAGGTTGAGGATCAGCACGTTTACTACGTTACCGATATTATGCTCAGCGCCGACGGAGCGCTTCCCGTGGCTCACTGTCATATCGACGAGTTTGACAACTTCGGCGTAAACGCCGTTCAGCCTACGACTACCGCCGAGGAGGAAACCAAGGCTACTAAGGCTACCAAGGCTACCGAGAAAACGACTGACACAACTGCCGAGAGCTCGACCGCTACCGAGGAAACTACTACAGCTCCCGAGGGCAAGGGCTACGAGGTAACTCTCCCTGAAAAATGGGCGAAGAATACAAAGGCAGTTGAAAAGGATAACTGCGTTACATACTACGAGAAGTACAACTACAAGTATTACGACAGCGGTATGCTGCTTTCGATTTATGTTTTTGATAAGGGCGACAACTCCTACGGCGACTTAAACGTCAAGAAGGTTCTCACAGCCTCCGACGGCCGCAAGGTTGTTATCGTTACTCCGACAGACGTTCAGTTTGACGACAGCGACGAGAAGGCGGCTAAGAGATACATCGCTCTGGAGGATATGACAGACGAGATCATCTCCTCGATTACCGTTAAATAAGAAAGGATGACTATAGATGGGTTGCGACCACGATTGTTCAAGCTGCGGTGAGAACTGCTCAAGCAGGACCGCGCCGCAGGATTTACGCGCCGAGCTTCATCAGTTCAGCTCGGTCAAAAAGGTTATCGGCGTTATCTCAGGCAAGGGCGGCGTAGGCAAGAGCCTCGTCACCTCGACTATGGCGGTAACGCTCAACCGCAGAGGCTACAAAACCGCGATTCTCGACGCGGATATTACGGGACCGTCTATCCCCAAGGCGTTCAATATTCATGAACGCGCCAAGGGCAACGACGACGGTATTTTCCCCGCGACGAGTGAGACAGGCATTGATATTATGTCAATCAACCTTCTGCTCGAGAATGAGACCGATCCTGTTATCTGGCGCGGGGCGCTGATTTCGGGAACGGTAAAGCAGTTCTGGACTGACGTTATCTGGGCAAACGAGGACTTTATGTTCGTTGATATGCCGCCGGGAACGGGCGACGTAGCGCTGACGGTGTTCCAGAGTATTCCCGTTGACGGAATCATCATCGTCACCTCTCCGCAGGATCTCGTTTCGATGATCGTTGAAAAAGCGGTCAAGATGGCAAAGATGATGAATGTCCCGATTTTGGGCGTGGTTGAGAATATGAGCTATTTTCAGTGCGGAGAGTGCGGAAAGAAGCATTATATCTACGGCGACAGCAAGATCGATGAGGTCGCCGAGAGATTCGGCACCCGTGTGCTCGCCAAGCTTCCGATCGACCCCGACCTCGCGAGAAGCGTGGACAACGGTACGGTCGAGAACTTTGAGGGCGATTATATGAGCGACGCGGCTGATATAATCATCAAAGAGCTTAACGAATAGTTTTTGCAGGCAGCGTTTTCGGACGCTGCCTTTTGCTGTATTATAAATAATTTTTAATTTTATGTCACAAAATCGCCTTTTAAAAGGTTATATATATAGAAAGACTTTTAAGGAGGTTTTACTATGAAAAGATTTTTATCACTTGTTTTGTCACTTGTTTTAACATTTGCTCTTTTGACGGAATTAACGGGCAATGCGGCAGCAAAGCTTGAATTAAAAACGGAGAATAAAGAATCCGGAATTAAGCTGAGCTGGAATAATTATAAGTCATTTAAAAAATGCAAAATCTTACGTAAAACGGCGGGAAAGAAAAAATATAAGACTCTTAAAACGCTAAGCAAAAAGTGTTCTTTTATTGACAAAACCGCAAAATACGGTAAACAGTATTATTACAAGATTAAGTATGGGAAAGCAACATCTGCTGCAAAAAAAG
>CACYDB010000082.1 GCA_902773035.1 uncultured Ruminococcus sp.
GAACAGCGCCGACGGCTGGGATCCCGATGCGCTTTCTCAGCAGGTTGCAAGAAACAGAAATCAGTATTTGATCGCTGTTTACGCGCGGCGCTCTATCACCGAGATGCCTTATTCCATCGACTACAAGTATTTTGACCGCAAGGGAGTAGAGCGTACGTATACCGTCAAGGGTACCCTCACGGGCGATGCCCTTGACGAAAACAGCCCGAACTGTAAGATCACAAACGCCGGCGCCTATGAGCTGACGGATGAGTTTATCATGGAAAACGCTCCGTTTGAGAGCAACTACGGTCAGACGCTTTGCTGGTCTGATAAGCAGTTTGTCAAGACCTCCGCTGTCGGCGATTCAGATGAGGGTACGGTAGACCGTATCATCACAACCGCTACCGCTGTTCAGGGCTCAAAGAAGGTCACAGCTAATTACCGTCTTACTCCTGACGGCGAATACGAAACTCCTATCAGAACCACAGTAGGCGCTAACCGCAGCTCTGACAACAGACTGAGCAATATATCTGTTGGAAGCGATACGGTGGTTGACGGCAAGTACTTCAGCTACTGGGAGGTCAGAAAGTCTGAGAACGGCAATGTTATCGCAAAGTCGTACCGCAATACATTTGACCTCTGTATTATGGATAACTACTGGATAAGCCCTGTGTTCTCCAAGACGGCGTCAAACACTAAGACAGCCATCCTCAAGCCTGATAAGCTTGCGACAGGCGGGGAGGACTGGCTCGCGTGGACGTGGGATAATGATAAATCCGAGGGCGTATCGGTTGCTCCGTCAAACGATATGATATTCTCAGGCTTAAAGAACAACGTTATTTTCGTCAGGGTTTCCGACGGTACAGCGACTACAGACGCTACCCAGTCTAACGCTCTGAATAAAACAGAGGAGCTTACGGTTGCCGACGGACGAACCTTTACGCTGACGAATATGGACGGCGATACAATGTGCGGCACATGGTCAAACATTGTGCTGACTCACCTTGATTATAACCGAAATCAGTGGACTGACTCAGAGGGTGAAATAGCTTCAAGCGGCAACACAGACTTGCTCTATACTGATTTTGAAATCGCGTTCTCCGACGGCGAGGAAGAAATCTTCGGTGAGAATACCCGCTACAAGACAGGCGTTGTATTTGAGCTCTGCGCGGCTCTTAACGGAGGAACCTTTGACGAGAGCACCCACGACTACGCGAATATGTATCCGTCGGATGAAGCAAATCTTAAAAGCGCTGTAAAAACCGCTGTTAAAAGCAATAAGACAAGCGGGAAATACTCATACAACGGAAGTAAGAATCGTTCCTTCCAGCTCAGTAATATCCCTACCTCTGAGCTTACCAACAGGAACCGTATTGAGTATTCAAAGTCTTATAAAAACGCTTATAAGACTGACAACGAAGGAAATATCACCTCTTATACTAACAGTACTTATATTATGAAGGCGACAGCCTATATTGTAAAAGGGGATACAGTTACTCTCAGTAACTCTGTGTTTGTATGCCTCAATGATATCGCGGCTAAAAAGCTTGCGGTCAACGGAGTTTGCGTAGCGGATACAGATGACTGAGTATCAGGGGACTGAAAGGTATAGAAATAGGAAACGGGGGTAGATTTATTGAAAAAAGAATACGTCTTGCCCGAACTCCTTTTTCAAAAGGTGACTATTCGCGACGTTTTGACCGGCAGCGTTGAGGGCTACAGTCAGTATATCGACGACGGGGGAGATTGGGGCGACATCGATGATGACGACCTTGATCTGATCCCTTAAGGAGTGTTCAATTTATGGTAAGACTAACTAAATTTCTCGCTGTCTTGATCGCGGCTGTAATTCTGAGCTCGTTTACCGTATTTGCCGCTGATTCATACATTTCGCTCAATGGATTTGTTTTCAGCATAAACTCAGACGGTAACGCAGTTATTCACGACTATGACGGCGACCCGGGAGAGCTTGTTATTCCCGAAAAGCTTCTCGGCGCTAAGGTCGTGTCTATCGACGACTACGCGTTTTTCGGCAATACGGGTATTACGTCCGTTGATTTCGGGAACGCCGTTTATCTTAAAAGTATCGGCGACGACGCGTTTTTCGGCTGCGCGGGACTTAATACAATTAAAATCCCCGAGAGCGTTGAGGCTCTGGGCTTCGGAGCGTTTCAGAACTGTACGGGGCTGAAATCGGCGATTGTTTACGCCGCTGTCACCGACATACCGTCTCAGTGCTTCAAGGACTGTACATCACTCGAGAGCGTGTACTTCGCTTCTCCGATAGAGACGGTCGGAGCATTCGCGTTCGCGGGCTGCGCGTTTCTCGGCGACGTTATTATGCCTGCGAGCGTGACCTCGATCTCAGATAACGCCTTTGAGGGAACTTGTGATGTGGTGATCTTCTGTCCCGAGGGCAGTTACGCCGAGAGCTTCGCGAATGATAACGGCATCGAGGTTAAGGAGCTTCTTGAAAGCTACTCGCTCGGCGACGCTAACCTCGACGGAAGAATCAATATCAACGACGTTACATATATTCAGAAGTGTATTGCGGGAATCGTTAAGCACATTCCGCACCTCAGCGGTGTTTACGGCGACACTAACAGGGACGAAGGTATCTCTGTTCGTGACGCGACTATCCTGCAAATGTATCTCGCCGAGATTATCCCCGAACTGTAAATATTTTTCAGCGCGTACCTAAGGGTGCGCGCTTTTTCGTGTTTACAAAAATTTTAGGATATGTTATCATAAAAGTCCTGGAGTTTTGAATTACGGAGAGATATATATGAAAAAAATTCCAAAGCTAATAGTTGCGCTGCTGATATGCTTTTCCCTTGCGGCCGGAGCGTTTTCAGAGGCATTTGCCTCGGACAGTACGCCCGATGAGTCGGGAGAGGTTATCAGGGTAACGCTTGAGGATATAATTGAAAAATCCTTTGTTTCAGCTGTTCAGAGCGCGTTGAACAGGGCTAGGGATACTTCTGACGCGGAGCATATCGCGCGCGTTGAGGTAGAACCGGGCGAGTACGAGCTTGACCGTGTTTTGCGTATTTTCAGCAACACAACGCTTTCTTTAAAAGGCGTTACAATGAAGCGCGCGACTGCCGCAAATATGCTCAGAGTAGGCGTAGAGGACGGTATTAACGAGGGCGTAATCGGCTACGCTTATAAAAATATAACTATTGAGGGCGGTACCTTTGACGCGGACTATACCGCTCAGACTATGATCAAGGTCGCTCATACAAGCAATTTCCGTATGACAGGCGTTACGGTCAAAAACCTCAGGAATTACCATATGCTCGAGGCGGCGGGAGTTGACGGCTTCACTCTAAAGGGCTGTTCCTTTGAAAACCAGATTCTCGATTCCGAGGGAAATGACGAAATCTGCTACGAGGCTGTTCAGCTTGACGTTCTGAAAAACGGTCATATCGTGAATTGCAGGAGCGAGGATCTGCCGATCAAAAATGTTTTGGTTGAGGACTGCGTTTTTGACAACTGTCCGCGCGGAGTGGGCTCGCATACATCAATTCTTAATAACCCCTTCGACAATATCGTTATCAAAAACAATACTTTTACAAATATGACGAGCATCGCCGTCCAGACGCTTAACTGGACAAACTGCAAAATTACAGGCAATTATATCGAAAATACGCCCAGAGGTATCGGCGTTTATCAGGTAAGCTCAAAGGGTAAGGGAACCTTCTTCGCGAGTGAGATCGCCGAGGAGGGAGGTACGGAGGCTCACGTTTCGGACGAGTACATTCCTCCCGAAAATTCCAATACCATCATATCAGATAATGTTATCAAAAACTGCGGTACTGTTGAGGATAAATTCGCAAGCTACGCGGTGTCGGGAATATCAGTGATCGGTCACGATCTTTCAAATCCCGAGGAGGATGACGACGAGGAAGGCGGCGGCGCTATAAGGCTCCCCAAGGGTAATTATTATATGAACGGCGTCACGATTTGCAATAATTACGTTGATGTAAAGGGCTCGGGCTGTCGCCTTGATAACGTCAGGAACGCCGAGGTTGAGTCTAATGTATTCTACTGCGGCGATAATTCCTTTAAGCCCGACAGCAGATATTACGGAATCTTTACGCGTTACGGCTCTCAGATCGGCTATATAAAGAACAACTATATTAAGGATTCAAAGTTTAACGCCGTGCATATCGGCGAGCGCTGTAACGTAACCTCGATCTGTGAGAATGAGATCGATACCGCCTCAAACTACGGGATCGTCGCTTATAACTCTCAGGTTGTTTCAATTCTTGACAACAGGATTAAAAACGCCGCTACAGCAGGAATAGGCGTTAATGACGCATCGGTCATCTCATACGCCGTAGCGCGTAACAGAGTGACCTCCTGCGCGGTTGGAATCAATATAACTAAAAATTCTCAGGCGACGCTCAACTGTAATACGCTGAAATGCGCGGAGCCTATGAAGTATAAGCAGCAGTCATTCCTTGTGACTATCTGCAACAGCTTCACGGATACGGCTGAGGAAAACGGACTCTATACGGGTATAAAGTCGCTGGAGCTTTCAAAGGGCAGATGCTACAGACTTAATACAATTTCCTCTCCGCTCAATTCTTTCCCCGAGCTCGAGTATACAAGCTCTGATGAAAACGTTGCCGAAGTCGGCGCGGACGGAATGATCATCGCCAAGGGTGAGGGAGAGGCGAGGATAATAGCCGCCTCATCGTCGGGAGCGGAGACGTTTGTCGATGTAAGAGTGAATAATGAAGCTGTTGAGACTAAGACCGAATCCGACAACATCATTACTATGGTGAACTCAGCGTTCAATAATTACCGTTCCGCTACGCTTTCATGGGAAAAGGTTGACGGCGCGTCAGTCTATCACGTTTTCCGCAGAAGTACGGGAGGATGGCTGAAAATCGGAGAAACATCAGAAACAACCTATGTTGACAAGACTGTTGTATCAGGCGGCGCGTATTACTTCACCGTAAGAGCTGTCGGAGCCGACGGCGAATATATTGGAGCGTATGATACGACGGGAACTCCCCTTACATATGTCGCGCCTCCCGAAATCCGCGAGGTTCGCAACACCTCGGGGAACATCAAGCTTACGTGGAACGCTGTTCCCGGAGCCGCGAAGTACAGACTTTTCTATCGCTATCAGAGCACGGGCTGGTTCCCGTTCGGAAGTACCGCCAAGACTACCAAGACGCTCAAAAACGTTGTTTCGGGCTACACCTACAACTTCATAATCCGCAGTATTGACGCTAAAGGCAATCCGCTCAACTATTACTACAAAACGGGCTGGACCCGAATGCACCTCTCAAAGCCTAAGCTTAAAAACACAATATCCGGCAAAAAAATCAAATTCAAGTGGGATAAGATCGCAGGGGCATATAAGTATATCCTGATGGGCAAGTACGACGGAAAGTGGAGGACAATCAAGTCCGTCAAGAGCAACTCCTGTACATACAAGGCTTCTTTTGACAAGGCGTATACCTTTACGCTCAGGTGTCTTGATAAAAGCTTAAAGCACTCAAGCGAGTATTCGGGCTATAACAAAGTGAAAATCAAGAAGCCCAAGCCTAAGAAAAAGGCTAAGAAAAGCTCAAAGAAAACTACGTCAAAAGCCTCCAAAAAGAAGAAGTAGACAAATTGTCCTAATATTTTCAAAAAACTTGTATAAAAATTATTGACAAAGTTGAAAACAGGGAGTAATATATACATATCTGGAATTATATCAATGAAGGTTTAGGAGGCTTCGGTATGAAAATCAAATATCTTTCCCCGACGATTCTTATTGAAGACCTCGGAAAAAACGATGTTCTGTTATCCTCAGGTCCCATAACCCCGCCGGATCCCGGTTCATCGTCAAAAGAAAAAGAAAACACTTACTTTGATATAGAAAGATTTTTAGTAAGCGAAGACTGGTTTTCATAATAAAAACGCCTCGATTTCTCGGGGCGTTTATTTTATTATCGCGTTTTTGGGAATAAGTTTTAAGTTTTTTAAAAAAAATGTTGACAAATGAAGGCTTGAGTGGTATAATTTAAAAGCTGTGTTAAACAGCAGTTAATAAGCGAGTGTGCTGGAATAGGCAGACAGGCACGTTTGAGGGGCGTGTGTCTTTGACGTACGGGTTCAAGTCCCGTCACTCGCACCATGGAACAGAGGAGTATTCCAAAGAATACTCCTCTGTTCCGTTATACAAACAAGCAAGCGAGTGACGGGACTTGAAGGCGAGCGAACAGAAAACAGTCCGGTGGACTGTTTTCCGCGAGAGCGC